>JABXKD010000086.1 GCA_013375475.1 Promethearchaeota archaeon | reverse complement strand
ATTTAAATTAGTGATTGATCATCAATGTTATTATAGGTATTGGTTAACCATTTTTCCTAATTAAAAATGACCTTTAATAATAATTTCGTAGTATACAGGCAGAAAAAAGAGTTACTTAAAGATTTACGTATCTATCAATCATTTGCTTTAAAAAAAATAGATATTGAAGATTTTAAATCTGCTTTAGCAAAAATCGATTCCGCTCTAACCTTGATTGATGAATTTCAATCACATTTCGATTTAAAAACCGAGTTAATCGATTTTAGTGAAATACGGCAAAAAGTGCTTACTGAGTTTAATAGCCATCGTGATATTTATATAAGGCGATATAATAACCTCTTGAAGGAAACACTTTCTGAAACTAATTTGGAAGATTTTCTAAAGTTATTAGCAATGCTAAAAAATGATGTAGATGACAATCTAAACAAGTATAATCTTCACGATTTACAAGAAAATATTATTACATATTTTACTTTAATTAAGAAATTATATACTATAATTAGTTCATATAAAGTTCTTAACTATAACGATGCTTCGGTACAAATTCTTAAATTTGTTAAGGAATTTAAAGTTGAAAACTACCCAAATTTGAAAGATTTACTTTCATCTGTTTACAAGAATCTACTTTTTATTCAATTTAAATTCATGTCTGAAAATTTCGATAAATTATCATTACGAGAGATATCTGAAAAACTAGCAATAGCTCCCGAAAGGCTTGAAGACATAATTCATTTATTTATGAACAGACAAAAAAGCCCAATAAAAAAATATGTAAAATATAATAACGAAGTGATATTTAACCAATAAAAATCTTAGTCAGTGTCTTCCTCGTCTTCCTTTTCATCATCATCTTCGGGTTTTTTAGGACAAGATGATAAATGACGCCCTAATCGAACGAATTCTTTTCCGCAATAAGGACATGCTTGTTTTTCTTTAGTGTCCTTTCCTGATGCTGGTTTTGGTGCTGCTTTTTTCTTTTTCTTTCTGCTAGGCATTATATCGTCTATGCTCGCATCATCTGGAGCAAATTCACAGGTTTGCAGGTGTGTCCTAAGATCATCAAATAATTCTCCACAAAATGGGCATTCAACCTCAGTAAATTCCTCAGCATCTTCTATTTCATCTTTTACTAATTTTCTTTTTTCAAATTTCAAAGGAATTTCTTCTTCTTCCTCTTCTTCGAATTCATCTATTGTTAAGTCGAGATCGTTGTCACCTTTAAGTTCATCTAGTTCAAATGCTTCTAATTCAATTTTTTTCTCTTTAATTTTTTTCTCTGCACCTTTTCTACTCTCTTCATAAACATCTGAAACTTTATGAGTGGCTTGTACATAAAGTGTGCAAACTTGACAAACATAAGCTTTTTTACCAAGAATTAAATCTCTTTCTGGACAATAGCATAATGGTTGTAAACTATTTGCGATATCTCCCATAGAAGTGAGATGTTTGCAAGCAAATTTACGAGAAAATTTTATTTTTTGTTTTTTACGTGGAATAGTCAACCAACCAAAAGAAGTATGTAATAAAATAAATATATCCTAAAATTTAATTTTTTTGATTGTTCTCTTCTAAAATATGAATAATATATTCAATTTTAATTAAAAATTATAACGAATCGATTTCAGATCATTAACAACCTTCTTTTTTATCTCAGAGCT
The DNA here is from genome assembly GCA_013375475.1 of Promethearchaeota archaeon. Lineage (GTDB taxonomy): Archaea > Asgardarchaeota > Lokiarchaeia > Sigyniarchaeales > SOKP01 > SOKP01. The sequence continues at coordinate 12,913 of JABXKD010000086.1, read as the reverse complement.
TTCTATATCTGGGAGCAGAACATCAATGGTCTCTCTCAATTCGGTTATTTTTTCAACAAGAACTTCTGGTTTACTCCATGGAGTTATTCTCAACGGATAACTAGAAATTAAGCCGTTATTATAATTTTCTATAGCTTCCCTATAAAAAAGGCAAGCGGTTCCAATGTTTTTAATTTTTTTTTCATAATTAAATCCAATTTTACTAAAAGCCATTCCAGCACCCGCGAAATCTTTAACTTTTATAAATTCTACGGCTGCCTCTTCGATCTTTTTTAAACCAGTTTCTAACGCATCTAAATCTCCTTTTCTTACGATAATATTGCCGATTATATGATTTGCAATGCCTTTATAAAAGATTTGATTGTTAAAATCTGCGACTTTAAATAATTCATCTGCAAATTCTTTAGCAATCACTAGATGATTGTTGACTACACAGGTTCTTGAAACTTTTCTTAGTAAATCCATTACACGATCCATATCATTGATTTCTTTATATTTTTCAATCCCTTGACGATATCTTTCTATACCCGTAAAAGTGTCTTTTTTTTTAAAAGCTTGATTCCCTTCGTAAATTATCTGTTCAGCGGTTTCTTTTATTTTATCGCTATCAATAATTGTCTCGTAAAAAATATCATCTACGTTGAATTTTATATCTTCTGATAAGGGGATGTCTACAAGATTTTCTTGTGATAATTCGATATTCGAATCATCTAAAATATCATCGATATCTTTATAATCCGATTCAAGTTTGGATTGTTCCATAAAAGCCTTCTGAAGTGGTTTTCCTGCCGAAGCCAAAGAAGATAACTCAGCAAGAACATTTGCAAAAAAGAATTTATTTAATCCTTCAACAATATAATCGATTTTATGGTAATTATTTTCATACTCAGCAGAACTTGGATCTATAGTGACATCGATTAGCCTATATATTTCAAATCCGGTGTCATATTTGGTAAGAATATTATCTTCAATCTTTTCTTCTCTTTTTTTTCCAAGAATTGTATGATCAAAAACTAAACCACAAAAATCAGGATTGTTTTGTTGGAACCATAATTGGTTAGTAATATCAATATCTGAAAAGAAAAGTGTCAATCCTGGATGTGAATGAAACCATCCTACCATAAAATGCCCCTCTCCCTCTCCATATAATTTATTTTCTATTTCAGATATAAACACATAGTGTCGTTCATCTAATTGTACATCTGTATCATGACCGAAGGTTAATGGATAAGCATTTTTGACAAATACAAAATCATCGTCAGAATACCCCGTTAAAATACCATAAATCTCTTTCCAATCTTTTGATGGAATGGAATGATTAGCATATCTGCTAGCGTATAAAATAATCTTCTTGTAAGCTTCAGCATTAATGATTACGGGTTTGTTGTTTCTTGTTGATTCTTTTTCACCATCTGATATAGAATCTTGGGAACTTTCATCTTTATCAGGGTTTTTTCTTTCAAATTCCTCTGTCATATTAATGATATCTTAAGCTCTTTATCTGTATTTAGTATAATCTTTAAAATAATATAATAGTGTTCTTAAATAAAATTATGGATTAATTAAAATGATAATTCAAAATTTAGATCCAAATTTAGCTTTTTTAGCATTTTCTGCTAATTTAAGGACTTTTTCTGTAAATTTTAAATTAGGAACAATTTCTAGAGCCTTCTTTAGAGAGGTTATTGCTTTATCATATTGCTTAGTATTATAATAAGCAGAACCTAAATTTGTCCAAATACATTCATCTCTATCGTTAATTTCTAAAGCTTTTTTACTAGTCTCTATAGCTTTTTCAAAGTTTTCTATATCATTATAAATCGAACTTAATTCTCTCCAAGATATTGCTAATTTTGGATTAATTTTAATAGCTTCATTTAATGCGATAATAGCTTTATCATAGGCTTCAATTTCGTAATAAACATATCCAAGGTTATGCCAATTTATTGCATCTTCAGGATTCAATTTCAGTGCTTCATTATAAGCACCAATAGCTTTAATGTACTCCAAATTTTGAATGTAGGCATATCCTAACTTAATCCAAATATCAATATCCTTATTATTCTGTTTCAGTATATTCTTTAAAGAATCTATTTCATTTGTCATTCTTGAAAAGTAATTAACTTGACTTTTAAAATATTCCCGCTTTTTTGAAATTATTAATATCCTCATCCGTATAGTTAAGCTCCTTTAGGATTTCTTTCGTGTGCTGACCAGATTTAGGTGCTAAGCTCCTGATTGTTAATGGTGTTCTAGAATATTTAATAGGGGAACCAATATTTAGAATTTTTCCAAATCTTGGATGATCTAATTCAAGAATCATATTCCGGGCTTTAATTTGTGGGTCATTGCAAGCCTCGTTAAAATTTTTAACAGGCATTACACATGCATCGATATTGCTAAAAATTTCCATCCACTCGTCTTGAGTTTTCTTTAAAAATTCATTTTGAACTTCTTGAAATACTTGTTCTTTTTCTGATCCTAGTGCGTTTCCTTTGGTTATTAAATCCTTTCTGTCAAGACCCTCGCAAAGACCTTGCCAAAATTTTACTTCGATCGCACCTATAGACAAGTATTTATTATCTTTAGTTTTATAAACTGAATAAAAAGGAACTTCTCCGTGCAGAGGATTTCTTGGTTTAGTAATTCCATCGTATTTTCCTCTAGAAAACTGAAACGCAGCTGCCATCGGCATGAAGGAAAAAACACAATCTGTCATCGAGACATCTATGTATTGCCCCTCTTTATTGGGATTATTCTCTCTTTCAAATAATGCCCCAAGAATTCCAATAGTTGATACTAAACCTCCGCCTATATCTGCAGCTTGCACACCAGGGAGAATAGGTTTCCTTTCTAAATCTTTTTTCTCTTCTCTTTCTCTTTCTCTATTTAAATCTAATATTCCACATATTCCAATGTAATTTAAATCATGACCTGCTGATTGTTCGTAAGGCCCATATTGTCCATATCCCGTTAAAGAACAATAAATTATGGATTTATTGATTTTAAATAGAGTATCATAATCAATTTTTAATTTATTTGTAATTTTTGGTCTAAAAGTTTCTAATATAACATCTGCTTTTTCTACTAATTTATAGAATATTTCTAAAGCTGGTTCTTTTTTTAAATCAAGAGAGATAGATCTTTTATTCCTCATTATAATTGAATTAAATGCGCTTTCACGATGCCTACCTTTCTGAAAAAACGGGGGAGGACTTGCATATGGATACTTGGGATCCTCAACTCTTATAACTTCTGCACCGAGATCTGCCAATATCATTGAGGCATATGGACCTGGTAACATTCTCGCCAAATCTATAACTACGATACCTTCTAAAGGTAAACTCATAATAATATAGATTAAAGCTTACTACTATAAAAAAATTAAGAAAACGAATAAATTGAAAGCTAATTAAATTTCAACAATTTCAGCGTTCATAGTTTCAGTGTTAATAATCGCAAATGTGGGTTTATTAGTAAGATATCCACAGAGTTCGCCGGGGTTCACAATTAACACATCATTATGTTTTTTGTTTACCATAGTATGCGTATGACCAGATAATATAATATCAAACTTTCCAGAATCTGCTAATGCATCAATGGTTTCTTGTTTAGGCATATGTGAAGCGAAAATTCGCTTTCCTCCTAATTCAATTAATAATTCATGGTCATTTTTTGCAAAATCACAAATTTGACCCAAGGTTTGCGTGAGGTATAGAATTTCTCCGTCGTTGTTACCAAAAACGCCGAAAAATTGCTTTTTTATCGACTCGTTGAGTTTATTGAACCATAATTTGACGAATGGTGCAATATAATCACCGCAATGGATTAGGGCATCTACATTTCTCTCGTTTATTATAGAAACTGCTTTTAATATATTATCACGATGGTCGTGAGTATCTGAGAAAACAGCAATTAGAATTTTTAAATCACTTCATTTCTTTTTATTTATAGGTTAAGAAATATTGTAAGAATTATAATAAAAATCTTGTTTACACAAATAAATAAATTATCATTTAATTATATATAAATAGGAATTAGTTGAACAAACGTATTGATTAAATATGATAGAAAATTTCCTGAAATCTGAGAAGGAAGCTATTGATAACGAATTAGAAGAATATTTCTCTTATTTGAACAGCATAGAAAATGAGATTCTATTGAAGGATTTTTTTGCTCATCTTCAAGAGTTTACTCTGAATAAAAAAGCAAAGAGACTTCATCCAATTCTATTAATTGCTGCATTTGCAGGGATAGTAAATCCTATTAATGTAGATAATCAAATAGGTCAAATTAGGAAAACCTCTTTAGCAGTGGAGTTTTTACATAATGCTCATTTAATTCATGATGATCTTATTGATGCTGATTTAAAGAGAAGAAGTAAACCCACTTTTCATATGCAGCTCAAAAATGAATTAAATCAAGTATATGATAATATAGAACTTCCGAATAAAGAGGAACTAATTAGAATGTATGGTAGAGACATGAGTATACTAGGGGGGACACAGGGATATCTTTTGGGATTAAATATACTTAAAACATCGAGATTTTCTGATAATTTAAAATTGCAAGCTATAAATGAATATACTGCGGCAATGGATGAATTACTGAAGGGGCAGATTATTGAAGAATATATGAATTATCATAATATTACTATGACTTTAGAGCAATATTTATCTATCGCAGAGATGCAAAGGGCTAGTTTGCTTGAGAAATCTGCAAAAATTGGAGCCATCCTAGCTAAGGGCAATTTTCATTACCAAATTAATCCCTTAAGTAAAGCAATGAACCTAATGGGTCAAGCATTTGCGATCCGAGATGATATAATTGATATAAAAAGCGATATTAAAGCTAGGAAGAAAAAAATTGTATACATATTTGCTGTTCAAAATACAGATGAAGACCAGTCAAAAACTTTAAACGAAATTTATCATTTAGAAGAATTAAATAAAAACGATGTAAAGACTGTAGAAACAATTTTCACTGAGACTAATGCTATAATAATAGCGGAACACTTCTCTAAGAACCTGATAAGCCAAGCAAAAGCCTCGCTTAAGGATATTTATCCAGATCTTAATAAAGATCAAAAATCCTTCTTTAATGAATTCTCCGACTTTATGTATATGAGAGATTTTTAATGCTACAAAAAAAAAATGTTAGCTTACGACATATCGAGTGTTTTGATGCCTTAACATCAAATTATTTAACTCTTTGAATACTTTCAAAACATTTTGGTTCTGTAAGGCTGATGTTTTATAAAACCCGTCTATATGTTTTTCTTGGATAAAATTCTGTATTTGTTCTTCTGGAACAAGGTTCTCTATAATAGTAGATGATATTAAATCGCTTTTACTTCCAACCAATAATTTTGGAAGATTTAATCCATTACCATGTTCTAGCACTTGGTTATACCAGAATTCTAATTGTTCAAATGAATTTTTATTTGTTAAATCAAACACTAATAGAACACCATTGGCTCCTCCTAAAAATTTAGGAATTAAAGCTTTAAACCTTTCTTGACCTCCAAAATCAAAAATTGATTGTACATTATATAATTCTTTAGAGCTTTTGATTTCATCTTTAGAACGGATTTTCAAATCGATGGAGTGAAAATTGACTCCAATTGTAAGTGAAGTGTCGAAATTGAAGGAATTAAAACAAAAACGGTTAAAAAGACAAGTTTTACCCGCGCTGGGAGGACCAACTATTACGGTTTTAAAAGTAAACAAGATTTCCTTTCCTTGAGCATAAGTGTCGATCAAATAAAATACCGATTTTTTTAATGGGTTATGTAATGTTTTAAGTTAATAACTTCTTTAATTAATTCTATAAAAAATATTTTACCAATTTGGTGTTAAAATATAACAATCAAGTCTTTATTCTAAAAAGGCTTAGAATAACTTAATTAAGTTGTTCTTAATAAGTTAATAATCAAGAAATTATTTTATCTGAAGAAAAATGGTATATAAAATCCCTCCAAGTCAAATCGTTATTAGACCTCCGGTCGAAGCATATAGCGTACTCATTGCTGTCACAGGAGGTTGTAATTGGAATCGCTGCCGTTTTTGTGGGACTTATAAAGGGATTTATAGAACCACTCAAGATTATGCGATACGTCCACTAGAAGATGTGTTGAAGGATATAGATCTCTATGCTGAAAAAAATTATCATGGATATCCTGTTTTTTTAGCGGGTGGTAATCCTACTTCAGCACCTACAGAATATCTCGTAAAAATAATTGAATATGTTAGATTAAGAATGAAAGATGTACCCCGAGTGAGTAGTTACGCAAAAGCTTTAGATATTCTGAGGAAAAAAGATGAAGAGCTAATCCAATTAGCAGAAGCGGGATTAGATATAGTATACATGGGATTAGAAAGCGGAAGTAGCAAAATTTTACGAATTATGAAAAAGGGCACAAATGCAGAATCAATGATCGAAGCCGGAAAAAGGGTGTTAAATTCTGGCATAAAACTAAGTTTGTATGTTATGTTAGGTTTAGGAGGGAAAAAACTCTCCAAGGAACATGTTAAAGGAACAGCTAGAGTTCTCACAGAAATAAATCCTACAATATTTCGGTTTAGAACTTTAAATGTAATGCCTAACACTCCGCTTTGGCAGGATTGGAAGAATGGAGATTTTGAATTGTTATCTCCCGTAGAATGTTTGATAGAAGAACGAGATATTATTGCCAATTTAGGAGAAAATGTTACCTCTCAAGTGTTCAACGATCATGTCTCAAACTATTGTTCTTTAGAAACAGTAAACATAAAAAATGACAGAAATGCTTTCATTAAGACGCTAGATTCTTACATCAACGACCCAAAAATTAAAAATTTACCTAGAAAAAATTTAACCCAAATGTGATCCAGGTCCTTTCCTTTATTATCTTTTCAATGGAAAATAAAATACTAAGGAAAAATATATATTTTCCATAGACTAAATACCTAAAATTTTAAAATAAAAATTGTCTTTATTACTAATACTTAAAGTTCAATGTTAAGAATAATATTTATCATATATACTTTCAAAATACAATTTTAACCGTGCAAAAAAATGACAGATTATTATCGAAGTAAAGTTCATTATAACGAATTAATTGCTACATTCGATGATGTTCTTATTCAACCGGGATATACTAACTTTGAGCCTTTTGAAGCCGATATGTCTTCAAATTTAGGATCATACAAATTCGATTTGCCTATTATGTCAGCAGCGATGGATACAGTAACCGAAGAATTGATGGCTATTAAAATGGCTTTATTTGGTGGATTAGGAGTTTTACATCGAAATTGTTCCTATGAACGACAATTAGAAATGGTGAGGATTGTAAAAAGAGCAAGATCTTTTGTGGTCGATGATGTGGCTACTATACAACCTAATGAACCCATTTCAAAAGCGAAATACATGATGGAAAATTACAATATAAGTGGTATTGTTGTTGTTAATGAAGAAAATAAAGTTTGTGGGATCTTTACTAAAAGAGACATACCCTTCTCTGAAGCTGAAATAAATAGTGGTAAAGTAAAGAACTTCATGACGAAGGATGTTATATCCATTGAACCTGGGGCGTCTAGAGAAAAAGCATTGGATGTACTTTTTGATTCTCGCAAAGAGAAACTCCCTGTTATCGATAAAGATGGAAGTTTAAAGGGATTAATAACTAAAAAGGATTTGGCTCCAGAATTTCCTTTAGCATCTAAGGATAGCGAAGGACATTTAATCTGTGCCTTGGCTTTATCTCCTAAATTTCCGGAATCAACACATGCTCAAAAATTGTTAAAAGAAATAGAGAATTATGTAGATATTTTCTTTATTGACGTAGCAGATTTCTATAAAACATCAGATATCAAAGGAACTAAAAAACTCATGGACTTTTTAGATTCCGATTTTGTTTTGGGGAATATTGGAACATATGAAGCTGCTGAGTACTTGATCACTAAAGGCGATTTTGATAAGGATAAATTTATTGGGTTAAAAGTTGGAATGGGGTCTGGATCAATTTGCACTACATCCATTCAAACTGGTGTAGGTGCTCCAACTCTTTTTGCAACTGCTCAAGTTGCTGATGCTATAATAGATTACGATCAAGGTATCAGTGTAATTGCAGATGGTGGTTTCAAAAATCCGGGAGATTTACCCAAAGCCTTTTCTGCTGGTGCTGATCTAATAATGTCTGGACATTTTTTTGCAGGATCAACAGAAAGTCCTGGATATGTCGATACTATACAAGGCAGAAAAGTAAAAATATATCGAGGGATGGGTTCCAAAGAAGCCAGGACCTCTGGATATGTTTCAGATCGATATACAGAAGGCTCAAAAATGCTTCCGGAGGGTGTAAGTGATTATGTTCCCTTCGTTGGAGACATGGAAGGCGTACTTTTGTCTTTAAAGGAAGGTCTTTTAAATGGCATGATATATGCTGGAGCAAAAAATATAGATGAGATGAAAAAGGCAAAAATTGGCGTTGTTTCTTATGTAGGGCAACGTGAGAGTAGGCCCCATGACTTACTTAGCAGATATTAATTATTAATACTACAATCTTTTCCATACAATATTCTAATCTCAATTGAATACTATTTTATTAAATCCCTATTAATTAACTTAAAACAGCATTAATCTTTACTTAGTAATATCAATTTTGATTTTAATAGCATAATATAAAAGAGTGAATAACGATGAAAAAAATCGAAAGAGCTATCGTAAGTGTCTTTGATAAAAATAACCTTATTGAGTTTGTTGGATCTTTGACTAAATTTGGAATTGAAATTTTATCTACAGGAGGGACAGGAAGACTTTTAAAGGAAAGTGGTATTGATTTTATAAAAATTTCTGATTATACAAGTTCTCCCGAGATGTTTGATGGAAGAGTTAAGACATTGCATCCGAAAATTGAAGGAGGAATCCTTTATCGCCGTGAGGTTACAAAAGATTCTGAGGACGCTCTAAAATACAATATCCCCCCTATAGATATGGTAGTTTGTAATTTGTATCAATTCAAAGAAGCAATTGCAAAACCCGATATTACTTTAACTGACGCATTAGAGATGATTGATATAGGTGGGCCTACAATGATAAGAGCTGCAGCAAAAAACTTTCCTGACGTCGTTGTCGTTCCTAATGCTAAGTATTATAGCTTGATAATCAAAGAATTGGAACAATTAGGAGGAATAAGCGACAAAACTAGAGCAGATCTAGCTCAAGAAGTCTTTACTATCATGGCTGATTATAACGCAGCAATTGCAAATTACCTGCAGAGCTATTATCACCCAGATCAGGTCATGAAAACAAATTTATTTTATGCTTACGAGAAGGTTCAAGATTGTCGTTATGGGGAAAATTGGGATCAAGCCGCAGCTTATTATAAAAATCTATCTTGTGATTATGGGCTTCATAATTTGACTCAACTTGGAGGAAAAGAGATTTCATTCAACAATTATTTAGATATTGATGCGTGTATTCAAATACTTCTTGATTTTGATCGAAACCGTTTCGTAACGGCTATTTTAAAGCATACTAGCCCCAATGGGATTGCTATCGATAAATCTACCCAATTAAAATCTATTAAAATGGCCTTTAAAACCGATCCGTTATCAGCTTTCGGGGGAATCTGGGGTGTGAATAAGGAATTGACTACAAATGCAGCAGATTTTATCGTAAACAAAGAAAATATTTTTGTAGAAGTCATATTGGCGCCTTCCTTCGAAATTGAAGCGCTTGAAATACTTAAACAAAAGAAAAATATGAGAGTAATAGAATTTGGCAATTTACTAGACAAACGAGAAAGTATCTATAGAAACCATGAAATTAGAAGTGTATTGGGGGGGATATTAGTTCAAGAATATGACCATAAACCATTGATTAAAGAATGGAATGTTGTAAGCAAAAGACAAGTAACTAATGAAGAAAAAGAGGCCCTGATATTTGCTTATAAAGTTTCAAAGTGGACAAAATCTAATTCAGCTTGTTTTGCTCAAAAATATGAAGGTGGGGTTTACACCATTGGCATTGGGGCTGGACAACATAGTCGAGTTCATGTAGTTAAACTAGCAGCACAAAAAGCACAGGAATTTGGTCATGAAATTGAATTAAAGGATTCTGTTATGGGTACTGACTCTTTCTTTCCATTTCCTGACGGATTGGAAGCTGCAGTAAATGTAGGTGCTAAGGCTATCATCAACCCAGGAGGTTCCGTTCGCGATGATGCTGTTATTAAGCGTGCAGATGAATTAAATTGCGCATTAGTTTTTTGTGGTAAGAGAGTTTTTCGACATTAAGAAATCTAATTAGATTTTCGGAAGAAATATCTATAGCGTCTAAGATCATTTAATATTTATTCCTATGAACGTTTATATTTCAGCAGAAAAAAAGTTTTTAAATAAAAAAGTATAAGTTAATACACTAATTAGTAAAATACTTTTTTTAATGAGCGAGGATTCTATGGACTTTTTTTCAAGAAATTTAAGGGAAACTATGGAGGCTATAAATAAGTTAATAGATAATAATGTCAACTTAGTTACTACTAAAAATATAAGAAGATGCAATAATATTAAAGCCTCAGACCGCTCTAAAATAAATTTTATTTGGAGATCTCTTAATTATCTTGAAAAAGAAGGTATTCTGGAGATGAACGGCACCTATTCTCCTAAATCCTATAAAATTGCTTTAAACCAAAAAATCGATATTGAGAAAATTTTATCTCAAATTGAAAAAGGAAGGATAAGCTAGATTTATTTTGATATATTATCATATTAAATTTAATTTCTTTGACAGATCATCTAATTTCTTCTGAATTTCTACATTATCGGTATCATTTATTAACCTTTTTTGAAAGAAAATTATGTTACCGTATTTAAGCTCTAATTCATTAAATAATTTAACCCATCTGTTAAATTCTGATATTAAATCTACAACTTCAGGATCTTCTTCAAAATATTTGATCTCTTCTTTCTTTTCTGTCGAAAAAGATGTAGATTTATATTTCTTAACCGAATAACCTTGTTTTTTTAGAAGTGAAGTATTCGCTTTTCTCACGAACGCTTCTAATCCGTTTCTCCAATGGATATATTTTTCGTTAATTACATCTATTATTCTTTGAATCATTTTAATTTCCTGTGGAAATATTGTACTCTGTTTTGTTAGGACTTTTTTAATTTTTTCAAATTCTAAATTAAAATTTCTAAAATATGTGGAAGTCAATTTGTTAAATTCATATAATACGCTATTATAGTCTTGGGCAAACAAGACATCTGAACTAGCAAAAGTTAATGTTTCTTCGTCAAATGTTCCATTCAATTTTTTCTTTTTCAACAAATCCTCAAATATCGAATAAAGGATTTTGATTTCTTTATCATCTAGCGTTTTACCATAAAAAAAATCATGGAAAGAAAACATAAAATTATTTTCAAGCATTAAAGTTTCGATACCTTTTTCAGTGTAAAAGATTAAATTTCCTTCTTCATTGTGGAAAATTCCTTTTATTTTTTCATCATTTTGTAACTCTTTTAACAATTTTTCTACGATACTTGAGGTCACATCAATTTCTCCTAGCTGTATGATATTTTCAGATTTAGATTTTTCAATTAGCATTAATTGAATGTCTTTCTTCGATTCTTCAATTTTACTCTCATTAAAAATTAGGAGTTCTCCTTTTTTGAAATAATTTAATCCTAAATCATTGATAAATTCTATAAATAAATTGTATGGCATACCCGTTTTTTCAATATATTCGTTAATCTGTATTAATTCCTTACTTTTTATTTCTTCTCCGATTAGTTTCAAATTTTCGTCTAATTTTGTAAGTATATGGCTTTTTTCGATGTTTAAATCTTTTGCTATTAAATTAATCTGTTCATTTTTCTCAGTTTGATTCGTTAACAAGTTTAATGCTTCGATTTTCTGATTTAGAAATTTTGAATAATAGAAAGTCTCTCTGTTTATATCAAATATGCCACTCCTATTATCAATAAAATTCTCAAAAATTTGTACTAACAACTCTCTCTTTACATTTAGCTTATCTGAAAGTTTTGGAATTGAATAATATCCGAGTAATCGGGAGTTTTCAATTTCTTTTTTGACTTTTAATAATCCGACGTTAGTTAACAGTTGGGTACCTGATCTAAAATAAGTTAAATAACCTTTTGGAAGATTTTTTATCAATTTAATAAAATCTTTATCGATTAAGCGTTCCCTATATGTTTTTAAATCAATCGTAGTGTTTTTTGCGGCTTCAGAGTTAATATGCTTCTGTATGTTTTTCAAAGCATAGTAAGCACTATTATTTTTTCCCACCAGATAGACATGTTTAGTCAGATTCGATATATCTATTATAATTTCATTGATAAAATCAGAAGGCAGATAATCAAAATTTTTAAGATTTACCATCCCATTATTATGAAATGCTTCTAATAACTCTGATTTTACGTATTTGTAAGAGTAGAAATAACCCAATTTTGAATAATAACCCCTAATATGTCTTAATTTGAGTAAAGTCTCTAAAAATAATCTTAATTCCTGGTCTGTCTGAATAATAGGGGAAAAGATTTTTAGGATATTTTTCTTCGATAATTTTTCTTCCTTCTCGAAAATCTCCGTTATTTTTTCTTTCTCAAGTTCATAAATATAGATCTGTTTTTGGTCTTTATTGATAGTGTAAAAATAAATCTTACGGTCTTTTTGATTTTTTCTACTCACGCTTTTAACAAAATCTTTTAAACCCACTCCCGTCTCCTTAGAAATTTCAGTGAAATTGTGTTTTTTCATCAAAAAAATATTCTGAATCGTGGATAATAATTCTTTTAATCCAAATTCTTCAATCCCTAACTCACTCAAAGTCGGGAAAATAAATTTAGCTAAAGATAATGTTTTTGAATAAATTTTTGAGGAATCCTTAGTAAAATGCTGTTCTATAAGT
>JABXKD010000085.1:11734-14662 GCA_013375475.1 Promethearchaeota archaeon | reverse complement strand
ATAGACTCTCCAAACTTGAAGACATAAAAGTTGTTCTAATCTCCGGTATCACAACACTGTTTCAAGATTACCAAAAACAGACTTTTGAAGATTTACTACGAGCCATAAATGGCATTAAAGAAATTCTTTACAAAACAAAACCATTAATCATCTTGACTGCTCCTATGAACGAATACTCTCTTTACAAACCCAATGGGGGTAAAATCCTTTCCCACTTCGGAAACGTATTAATAATGATAAACGAAGACGAGCGGTACACCGAATACAGTCTTGTTCAGCACCCTTTTCTGCCGGAAAACCGCCTTTTAAAGTGGAAACCGCGTATCCCTAAAAGAAATTTGGCAAATTCCACAAAAAATACAACTTTGGATTGTTGGATCAATCTTTAAGAATTATTTTGAGAATAAACAAAAAAAAAAAGAAAACTAATCTTTATTTTTCACTAGATTTTGGTCTAATATAACCGTAATATGTTCCAAAAATTCCGACTATAGCAGAAATCCACGCTAGAAAGTAAAAAACAGTAAAACCAGGGCTTCCTAAAAATATTAATACTCGGTCGATTGCAAAATTGAGAAATATCAATGTAAAACTAAAAGACATGATTGCTAACGATAAAAAGGCCTGTTTATAAACCTTCTCCTCTACTCCGCGATAAGACTGTATTGCTCTTCGTAAAAAAGGTACGTACACCATAACCATATATATGAAAACAATTAAGAACGCAACAATATCTAATAATGTATTATCTAATTCATAGATAATTAAAACATAAACGCATGCGAAGATTCCATATATTATTATGATATATTTGTGGATGGCATTATATCCCTTTTCGAATACATTTACTTTTAGTATATAAGATAAGAAGATGGCAATCGTTACGAAGAATTCACTTACCCTAAAATCAACGATTAAATTGTACATCCAAGCAATTATAGATCCATCCTGGATCACACTTAATTGTGTGAATACAATAACTTTTGATATCCAAGAAAAAATAATCGCTAGGAGATAGCAAGTGAAAATTATTAGAAGTAGCCGAGTTAGATTATGACGCTTAATGAAATACTTCTTTATTATTAGTACTAGTAACACCGCCGAAATAACGATGATGAAAGTTTCAAAGACCATGCCCACGAAATTTAGAAGAATGTTTAACTCAACCATTATAAAAAAATATTAATACAAAACTAATTTAAATTTTTATTTTTAGATAATAGGTTGAATTTAATCTGTTTAAATGCCAGTTTTTTAATTCTTCAATAATAAAAAAATTAGAAAATTTCAAAGGTATTTTTCTTTAAATTTCCTTAAAGACTAACTAACGAGACACTTGAAACAATACTGAATGTGTAAAATATGGGAAGAACTGTACCTGCCTTTAGGCCTGCGTTAGAGCACGAGATAGAAAGTTGGAAAGACTATAAAAGAGCATTAAGACCAGAGGAACAAAAAGTCTTTGACAAACTCATGAATTTCGCTAGAATTCACGCGGATGCTGGCAGCTTAAGTGCTCGTCCAATGCTCTCCGAGATTCTTTTTATGTCGTTTGCAATTGAGCAAGAAAAGAAAATTAAAGCCTTGGAAAAGAAGATTGAAGATTTAGAGCAAAAAATAGAAGGAAAAGGATAGAAGTGGACTCGCAAACGGCATTCAAGGGGTGGCTCTTAGATGCATCTACTTATAGCGAAGGAGTTATCCTTTGGGTAAAAACTGAAGAAGAACGGAAAGTAATAAGAATATTCCAAGAATTTTCACCTGAATTTTTTGCCGTTCCTAAAGATGATGTTGGGAACGACTTCAAGAGAATGCAATACATTCTTACTCAGAATCAGAATATAAAAAAAGTGCGAGTTTGTGAGAAGTATGTGAAGTTAGAAGACCCTGAAAAATCGAGAGTTCTTGGCGTCACGGTCGAAAAACCATCATTGTTTAAGAAAACTATCAAGGAAGTCGATGAGATTGGACTTTTTACTTTATACAATACAGATCTTCCTATTACTCAGATGTACTTCTATGTTAACGATCTGTTCCCTATGTCTTTTTGCCATTTCGAAATTAAAGTTGAAAAGGGTATTGGTAAGAAGGCAAACACTTTATGTCTTATTAGCATAGATTTGCAAGACGATAACGAAGAACTTTTCTACGATTTACCTCCATTACGAGCAGTTTGGTTAGATGTAAAAATCCAGTATCAAGGAATAAAACCGTATTACAACGATCCTATTTCCTATGCTGAGGTAAGCATCGTTGAAAACGACAAAGATAATGTCCCTCGAGCAGACGGATATAAAAAGCGGAGAATTCGAATCGACGAGGCAAATGAAGCGGAAATATTACGAAGAATAAGCGAAGTGATTGAGCGGCTTAACCCTGATATAATCCTTACTCAAAATGGAGACGAATTTCTTTTCCCATATCTGGTCGCACGCGCCTCAGAAAATCGAGTAACGAAAGATCTTTACCTTTCTCGAGACAAAAAGCCCTTAGCAAAGTGTATCTTTGACCTTTCTGGAGGTTCGGATCATTACATGTCTTATGGTATAATTAGGCGCCGCTCAAGGACTCAAGTCTATTTAACAGGTAGATTTCATTTAGACACAACAACATACGCCAGTCTCCATTTTTCTGAAGGTAATATCCCCGGAGTAATTGAAGTTGCGCGAATATCGCGAATTCCCCTCCAAAGATTATGTCGTATAACTATCGGGGGTGCACTCCAATCAATACAGTATTATAATGCTTACATACTTGATCATTTAATTCCTCCTTTCAAGAAGAGCCCCGAAGGTTTTAATACGGGAATGGATTTAATAAGAAGCGATCGTGGCGGTCACATCTTTGAACCTATTATTGGAGTGTTTGATCAAGTAGTAGAACTAGATTTTTCTTCGATGTATCCGTCTTTAATGGCAACTTTCAATG
>JABXKD010000085.1:0-11724 GCA_013375475.1 Promethearchaeota archaeon | reverse complement strand
GCACTGGCATAAAAGTTCCAGGATTGGACTTTCACATCTGCACAAAAAGGCAAGGTATAATATCAAAATCAATAAGTCTGCCTTTGAATAAGAGGCTGAAGTACAAAGAATATGTCCGCAAAACCGGAAGCGTTCGTTATAACTTTGTGGATATCGCTCTCAAATGGGTGCTTGTAGTGAGTTTTGGCTATTTAGGTTTCAAAAACGCCCGTTTTGGGAAGATTGAAGCGCATCAAACCGTTTGTGCTTTTGCTAGGGAATTTTTAATGCGCTCTGCTGAGATTGCTGAAGAACGCGGCTGCAAAATTATTCATGGAATTGTAGATTCGATTTGGCTGAAAGACACTGAAAACCGGACTCCCGAAGAGTTTGAAGAAGTAACAAGAGAAATAGCTGCTGAAATAACCGAAAGCGTGGGTATTCCTATGAGTTGGGACGGGCGTTATAATGTTATTTGTTTTCTCCCTTCGAAAGCGGAATCCGATATTCCTGCGTTAAGTCATTACTGGGGTATTAAGAGCGACGGAGAAGTAAAAGTCCGAGGAATTGAAGTTCGCCGTAGAGATGCACCAAAAATTGTTAAAGTCGCACAATATGCGTTTATAGATGTTTTTCAAGGAGCAACTACCACCAAAGAATTTATGAGAAGAATGCCAAAAGCGAAGAAAACACTCTACAATTACATTGACAAAATAGAGACAGGAAAAATTTCGCGAGAAGAACTTACAATTCGCCAAAGAGTTTCCAGGAAACCATCTCAATATAAAGTAAACTCCTATCAAGCTGTTGCGGCAAAACAATTGGAGAGATCGGGGGTAGTGGTAACCCCTGGCAAAAATGTACGATATATTATACTCAATGCAGATGCTAACCCGGAATTTCCTGAGAATAAGGTTATTCTCTCAGATCTTTACGACGAGAAAAAGCATCAGTACGACAGAAAGAAATATGTCGAATTACTTAAAAGAGCCTTTGAAAACATTTTTCCTTTCGAGTTTCCCGAACTTGAGGAACTGATAAAATCGAATATTATGAGGAAATCTGAACAAAAGGATTTATCGTGCTATATCGAATAGATGAATCCGACTTAAAAAAATTTTAACCGAATCCTAGCGACAAAATTTTTTAGTAATCCCTTAATAGTCCCATTTAAATATGATCCGTTCAAAATATATATTGTTCATACCTCGCGGTGTGAATATCGAGAAGTAGTATTTACCTCAATGGAATGATCAATTTGAATACCTCTGGTATGAAAAATTGGTTAAACTTTCTTTCCTTATCGGAAAGATTATATCTTCGGATATAAGTTTGGTTCATTGGTTTTCGGATTAATGCTAAAAAGAGTTGGTCATTGAGACATTTTATATGAAAATATAGAATGAAATACTAGCAATGAGCCTTCGGGCATATTTGTATTTTCTCAAATCATGCTTGAATACATGATCATCGGAAAAGATATAGCAACCTCATGAGATGCTACCGAATGTTATCCTAACGGGTATGCTATTTCGGTAAGTCGAGCTATGCTAGCAATTTCGACTAAATCTCCGGAGTGATTCTGACAGGAGGTTTCACAACCAATTGTTTGAATGCATTGAATGGGGACTTTCCTTACCTCGTAAGGAATGGCAATATCTCGCAACAAATTCTTTCGGGGATTTAATTGCTTATTCCATCGGGTCGTGAATGATAGTGTGGTCATAGGAAAAGGTATCGCAATCAATGTAATGCTACCAATTGAACTACCTAACGGTAATGAAATTGGTAAATCAAGCTTCTCTGGAGCCTGATGTATCTTCGGATACGGATTGGACGACGGGTTTTCGAACTTGTTGAACAATCTTAAATTACATTGCTACAATACTACGCAAAAACCCATCAGAAACTCATTGCAACTTCTTGAACCTTTTTTCTTCAATACCGTTTCATTAGAATTCTTCTATATAGGTAACTTGAATAAATCCTAATTTGAATATCTGGTAAAAAACGGTCCAAATTAATTTTAAATATTAGATTAATTAATGTTAGAATTAAAAACTAAAATTAAAAAGAAAATTGGATTTGGTAAAATCCCCTATGAAATCTTTCGTACATAAACATCCTGTTTTAGCGTATTTTTTCTTAACATTTGTTATAACTTGGACATGCTGGCTCACAGTATTTATGGTATTTGAACCTTATAGAGCATTACCTGAGTTGGCACCAGCAACGCTTCTTATTATCTTGGAAATCTTAGCAAAAATTGGAGCGTGCGGACCAGGGATTGCTGCTATCATTCTCACATTAATGTTGTATGGAAAAAGTGAACTCCGAGAATTAGTTAACCGAATCTTCAGATGGAGAGTTAACCCCATCTATTATGTGTTTGCTCTCCTCATGCCAATAGCGATCTTTATGATTCCACTAAGTATTGAGCTCATGCTAGGGGAATCGTTTCCAAATACAATAGTAGTATATGGACTTTTAGGTTTCATTTTCCATTTTTTGGTTAGACTCTTACTAGGTAATTATGAAGAAGAGATAGGGTGGCGAGGATTTGCTCAGCATCATCTACAGAAGACGCAAAGCCCAATTAAAATGAGTTTTATTATTGGCTTACCCCATGCTTTATGGCATATTCCGATGTTTCTAATTGAAGAGGGTTCTATAGATTTGCTAGTATTTTTAATATACACTATTAGGGTTGTTATCTTCACTTTTTTAGTCACTTGGCTTTATAGTAAGACACAAAGCATCCTTCTCACTGCTTTACTTCATGTAACCGTAAATGAGAGCTCATTATTTCTTGCTGTGAACACATTTCAGGGTATCTTCATCTTGATGGTTCTAATTGCGATAGTAGGGATTATACTGATTCTATTCTACTCGGAGAACAGAACAAATGTAGATGATATTGTAAAACCATAAAAAAATTATAAACTGCCAGAAAATAATACATCATTGGAAGTACAAATTTGAAGGTTCAAGGATATTTGGATAATAAGGACGAAGATAATTACGAGCACTATAACAGACGTGACACTTGTCAGCATATCCACTTAAAGGCTCATACCCTTTTTCAATCGCCATCTCAAGGAGATTTTGAGGTCCTCCCTTAGTCACTACTTTTCCTATAATAGGGTGTTTTCTGTAGCTAAATTCACTAATTATCTCCGATAAAGACTTTTTCTTGGCATTCCCGATTGTAATCCCGTCGCATAGTTGATGAAAAACCCATCCATTAGGATCTATCATGAACATCGGGACCTTAAAAATTAGACATTTATCTGAAGGGATTGTTACCATTGAGAAATATTCTGTTAAATGGTTTGCAGCCCGACCTTTCACTTGTAAATCACTAGTTATTAATTGGCCATAATCAAATTCATCTGAAAGGATATCGGTAATTTCGTTGGTTTTTTCATTAAATATGTTCTTTGCTCCTGGGCCTCCAAGCTTTTGTGATATCAAATATATTATTTCTATTCCCGCTTCATGACACGCTCTTACTGCTATCTTTACATCATCGAGTGGAATAAACTCCTGATGAAATGCATCAACACTAAACCCTATGCTATTTAAACCTGCTTTTTTCAGTTTTAGGGCATATTTCTTAGCAATTGAATCACTTTTTCCCCAATATCCATTAGTTGGTAATCCAATTTTTGGAATATCATATTTCTTTACTTCTTCGATAAAACTGATTAGTAAATCAAAATTAAGTAGGGGTTCTCCTCCAAAAAATCCGACTTCTTGAACGATATAGTTTGATGTTATGTCTTCCAAATATCTTTTTAAATCTCCAAATTCTATTTTGATATCATCCTGATTTGGAGATGCTAGAAGAGCACAATGTTTGCATTCATTAGTACATTTATAGGATATGAGAAAACTAAGGAAATTAATTGCTTTTTTAGTTGTATCATTACTCATTTTTTTATCAACTCTCAATATTTCATAACTTTTTTTAATTTTCCTGTTTGCCCAGTTCATTTCTGAGTTTTAAGATTGTATTATCAAAGTCCTTGATATATTCATCCATCCGATCTCGAGTTTCTACAAGTGCTGCTTTTTTAGTTTCAAGAAGTGTGATTCTTTCATTAAGGGATATATTACCTTTAAATCGTTCTGGTCTTAATGCGGTTGGTAACACTTGGATTGAAGGAATTTCTTCAAACCGTTCGAGATCCTCTAAATCACTTGAATCTCTAATATCTATCGATGCAGCTAAAAACCGACGATAGGTATTTCTTATCTTTTTTTGAGTTGCTTTCATTAATCTTAATGCTTCTTCACCCATATCTGTAATTTCATATACTTTCTTAACCTTATCTTCTTCAAGGAGTCGAATGAATCCCTTTTCCCTTAAATTATTTAGGATCCAATATAATGTCGATGCAGATGGGTTCCACATTCCTAGACTACGCTTTTCAATTTCATTTCCTATCTTATAACCATGAGAAGGCCCTTTTTCAAGAATAGAAAGAATAAAGATATTAGTAAAATTTTTTTTCATCACTTTTTCGAAATTCTTGTTGTAATTTTCAACCATAATTAATCTAAGATAATGAATAATTGTACTTCTATGAGCAAAAAATACTACAGTGACTGGACTACCAGTGACTGATATAATCATTAAAATATATTTAAATGTTTGCTTATTAGCATCTCTGTATGTCCTTATTTATTATTGCCTGAATTAACTTACGCTATTTAATATATCATAATTAGAATTATAATAAGAATGATGAACCCTATAATGGGAATGCATTTAACAATAGTAAGATGATCTGTATATTTATCCACTTGTTTTTGCTTTGTATCTGAAAGTTTCGCTCCACAGTGAGGACAATAAGAAGGAATTTCTGATAATATGGTATCAAAACTTTGTATAGCGGATTTTGCGGGGTGAACTTTCTGTCCGCAATTATCACATCGTGGTTTTTTCACATTTAGTCACAAAATTTTAGAAGTTTTTTAAACTCCATATCTTTCAAAAAATTTACATATCTTTTTGATCATAGATTTATACACTCCGAACGTGAAACCCATCATATCACTCCCCCCAGCTACAATAATATGAACATCCATGATGTCTTGACTTCTCAGTTCAAAAATTACAGTCGCAGCTACATCGTTCTTTATTCTAAAAAAGAACTTTTCTACCACAACTACGCGCACGCTCTCATTAGAAAACACTATTTTAGCATCTGAGCCAAAATAAAGACAAAACTCCTCAATTACTTGGTCTGTGTTATATCCTTTAACAGTTAGGATTTCTTTTTTCAAGTCCATTCACCCAATAAGAAATAGGATATTTAAAAGTATTGAAACGATGTGTTTAAGGAAAAGGGAGAGAAGAAGATTTCATTTAAACAAAAAAATTAATATACTTTAAGATCAAAAAAAATAACGAAAAAAAATATGTGAAAAATATTAAATAAATGATTGTCTGATAACAGTTTTCATAGTAGCGGGGTTAGCTTTCCTCGGGTCACTAAGATAGATTTCATGATGCTTATTTTTTTGGCCATCAAATTTACCCCCTTCTTTTTGAATAAAATCGTGAACTTTCTGAACTGTAGGACCCTCCTCTGAATAGGGACCAATGTGCATAATTTGAGCTGCTTTTCCTTCATTGTATTTTTCTAACCTAAGTTTTGAAATTAGATTTGAAAGTTCAGGTTTCTTCTCCTCAGTAATAGTTATAGCTTCATTAATCATATCTTGGGTAATCCAATCAGGTTGCATAATCATCATTGTCCACTTCCACTTATCTCGGTTTCCCTCGATGAAATCATCCATATTATCAGCCCACCATAATCCTTCCAAGGGAGGTACGACATAATCTTTTCCATTCGCCTTGCTTAAGAATTTTGTTTTGAATGATATAGGATATAAAGCAGCGAGAGCATCTTGATACTCTTTTGAATCTCCAGGAGACCCCATACCATTAATCATTAGGAACTGCATTTCAGGTACGTTAACTAACACAACTTCATTTGGTTTGGGTTGATAATACTCCTTCATACTTTTCTTGAAGTCTACTTTGACTGGCATTTTTTATCACTTTAATTATAAGAAAAATTTAAGGAATTACTAATATACCAAAGAAATCAAGCACTATAAATACTAAACAAATTATTTCTAGGAGTGTCCAAAGATTTCGCTTTAAACTCCTCAAACCTCTCCATACTTTTCCAGAATAGTTTATAAAATTGTAAATTATGATTATAATCCATGCTGTTAACAGGAATGCTATCGGTAAGATCAAAACGTAAACCTCTCGTCCCATAAAATCTAAGAGATACTTATAACCTAGGATAGAAAACGCATTAATGACCAGAGTGAAACCGAATCCGAACGAATACTCCGCAAAAGTAACAAAATTACTAATTTTTTTTTCTGATATCTTCCCCACTTTGGCCTCAAAATTAGCTCTAGAATTAGATGAGACGGAATTGACGAAAAACACAAACGAAAGCATTAGTAAGAATGTGATACTGACAATACCTGTGGAAGGACGCGCTTGCCAAATTAAAGCGAGGATCGTTAAGACCGCAGCAATCATAGTTGTGCTAAGAACAATCCAGTCTCGAACATTTAAATTTTTAGCATTGTTATTTTGTTCCATAATATTCACTAAAAACTTCGATTAATATTTAATTTTCTCTTTTATATCAAAATATAGAAAATCTAAGCAAATTCTGATATTTGCGTTATATGTTCATCTAATTGTTCAATTAATAATTCATTAAATATAACATAAATTTATAAATAATCATTTCAATTGATCTTATAGAGGTAATTTATTATGGAAATCATGAATGAAAAAGATAGAAAAAAAATGATCGTAGATTCACATAAATTTGGGGGCATAAGCCTAAGGCGTCAAATGTTAAGGGTACATAAGAATGGGGCTAAATTTCCTATAAGTAAAGCGTATATTGATGATGAACTCCTTGATCCTGATGTTTCTTATACTCTTATTTTAATCCCTGAAGCGAAACTCGCTACAAAAACTACTGTTACATTGACCTTCTTTAAAAGAAGAAGTGGTCCTCATGTATTCTATTCATTTCCAGAGAATGTTCTGAATAATTTAGAAAAAGAAAGTATCGCTGAAATAATGATTCAAGCTTCTAAAGAAAGATTTTTCATCAATCAATCCAGTATTATATCTTCCGCAAATTATTATTTTGAACTCCACTCGGATTGGGCTCGTGGAAATAAAGAAATGTTAATGATCAGTGTAAGTTTAGATCGGAAAATTAATCAAGCGATTGAAGAAATAATTCACTCTCTCTGTACTGATTTTGAATCGCAATTAAGTGCTACTCAAGATAATTTCAAAGCTTTATACATAAATGATTTAGATTCATTTTCTGAAGAAGAACAAGCAGATGTTAGAAGATTTTATGAAGATTTGAAAGGTAATTTAAAAGAATTCTATAAAAAAATAGAGATAGTGTTACATCAAAGAATTTCGAAGCATGAAATAACCGTGTCATTGGAGATTGAAAAAAAGTTAGACCTGAGTCAAATCGCTCAAAAAATCGAAAATGCTGAGTTTAATCCAGAGAAATTTCCCGGGTTGATTATTAAAAACCAGAACCCAAGCGCTACAATCATTTTATTTTCTAAGGGTAAAATGATGATAAGTGGTTTGAAGAGAAATTCTGAAGCAAAACAAATTGTCGATAAAATCATTAATGAACTCAGGGAGATAGGTATAAACCTAACCAATCCTAAAATTTCGATCGAAAGTATCAAATAACAAAATAGGATTTTATCAAGGTTTTCTTTTAATTCACTTTTTTTTAAAAATTATTTTATAATTACACGCCTTCTAATATCATTTTATAAGTGATTTTTTAGTAAATTATCAGTCTGTATCCCTTTATTTTTGTCTAATGTTGAATTATGATTATGTCATCAAAAGTAGTTTCTTTTTTCGATTGGGAACTTGGATTTAAAAACCCGAGATCAGAGATTTCGAGTACGAAAATAATTAGCTTGAATTCTATTGGAATGAGTGATGATGATTTTAAGAAACATTTAAAGAAATGGAAGAACAGCAACCTTTAGAAAATATTATAACCTGAACTTTTTTTGCAACTCTAATTTAAAACTTAGTGATGTAATCCATTTCGATCTTAAATTTTAAGCTGACGCAAATTATACTGCAACTTCAGTAAGGTAAAAAACAACTAATAACAGAGCCCAAGTAATCGTTAGGGTTATTAAAACTATTGTTGTGTAAAACCTCCACTTGATTGAAATCTTCTGTTTTTTTTCAATTCTGTATATATAAATAGCCAATATTGCTCCTAATATAATTACAGATGAAAGAATCAGAATCAAACCGAAAAGAAATGATGTAATATATGGTAGTATTAGTACAAACACAAAAGCTGTAAAACTAACCCAAAGAGTTATAAATCGTTGCATCCGTTTCCTAAAAACTATATCTAGGTCGTCGGTTTTCTTAGGTGGGATTAAAGAAATTAAAATTCCAGAAGTTGCCGGGGCTAATAAGGTTGCATGATCCCATCTTAGCAATGGCCATAAACCAATTTCAGAAAAAGTTATTCCCACAATTATACCCGCGAACACACAAAGAATATACATTATAAACCTAATGTTATTTTTTAAGAAATTAACGAGCTTATAATATCCTCTTAGAAGGAAGTTCTTCAACTTTATAAACATTAATCTTAAATTATCTACGATATTGTTGAAAAAGGCTTTCAATTCTTCCAGCATAAAAACAAATAGGTATAGCAAAATTCCTACAAAAATCAATGAGAAACTCCAGCCCGATAATGACATATTAAATGTAATTATACTTAACAACAAAAACAAAGCTAAAGTATAGAGGAAAGAACTTATTTTCTTGCGTTTAAAAGGTTTAAATAACCCTAAATTTACAATCATAAAGAAGCATAAAGCAATGCTAATGTTAAGAATTATATTAGGATTTACAAATAATTCTAAAGCCAAAAATATATCAGAGGATAACAAAACTTCAGTAATGGCGAAACTCGTGACCTTTAGATATTTCCTATTCTTTTCTGTTATTGTTTTAACGTAATCGTCCAGGAATGTTAACACCAGCAAAACTATAAACGAAAAAAGAACTAAATTCAGTGAAATAAACAAATCAGAGCTAATATAATATAAAGGCCAAGTGATTAAGTTAAGATAAACCAGCTTCACAAGAGAAATGTTAATTTTTGATTGGTTTTTTTTGATAAACTCCCAATCCTTCAATAATCTAAATAGGTAGGCGAATTGAATTATTAAGATAAAAATAATTATCGGTATTATCTGGATAAAGGATATAGAAATCCATTCAAGATAGAATAAAATTGAAAAGCCAATCAATATGATCCAAGAAAAGCTTATAAAGAAATTCGATGCGTTTCCTAAAAACTTTAACATATATTTATCAAATAGAGCTAGTAAATGTGTGGTCAGGCTTATAATTAAGATAATTAAATAAAATTCAAAGCCTAAAATTGCGAATAAGTTAAAAATACTCCCCAAAAGAAGTATGTAAACACCCCATCCTAATATATTTTTTCTAAAATCCTTCCATTTTAAGAATACATTCAATTTTTCTGGATTGAACTTTCGCCTAATATCAAAATATGAATAATTCGTGTAAAATTGCAATAAAATCATTAAAAACACTATTAAAACTAAAAAGAGCGTAGAATAACTAAACATGCTATATAAAATGATAAAAAGAATCCAGGAGATATTTACGAAACTTATTGTGTGTACTATTTCCATAGATCCTTCCTTAAGACGCTTAATAGCATAAATTTCTATTATACTTATCAAGAATAATATGATCTGTGAAAACAGTAAGCTTTCATAGAAGCCTAGGAATAATTGAAATAATCCTAAAAACAAGAATGAGGTTTCTAGATAAATGCAAAATATAATAAACGAATATATTTTCTTTATGGTTTCCTTCCATTTCTCGCTTTTAGTTACTTTTCCTGATATGTATATCGTAAAGGAGGTAAAGATTGTTTCAGATATTATAATTAAGAGAATTCTAAATACATCAAAAAGATCAAATATTGTGAAAAAAGCTATCCAAAAGGCGGCAAAAAAGAATTGAAAGAAAATATAAGCGCCTAATAAAATAATATTTTTGATTTTAATTTCTATTGTGCGATTCACTAATCCGTTAAGGATAAACATCAATAGAGAAAATATCATTCCAGAGAAACTTAATGATGGATATCCCGTTAATGATGGATTATATGCGATTAGTAAATTGCTCAATAATAATGAAATGTACAAACTAACTATTACGAAAATTGAATTTAGTAAAATATTTTGTATCTGTTTTCTAACTTTCTTTATTACACTTTCCTCGTATTGAGTTAGTTTTCCAATGTAATGGCATAACGCATAAAGCGTATAGAATTGTAATGTTAAAAGTATTACTAGATTTAAGACGAATATAGATACATCTATCGCGATAAATTGGTTTAAAAATATGAATAAACCAATGGAAATAAAGATGTAGGCAATAATATTAAAGGAATATATTATTTTTTCGTTAACTTTCTTAATAATATGGATTTCGAATAAAGTTGAGACGAAGAAGATTATTGCAGAGAGTAAAGCTGTTTCAAAGAAACTAATATCCAAATTTTCACTGATTAAACTAAAACTCAATAATCCTATTTCAAAATGTAAAAACAATGAGAGAATTGATTCAACTTTAAGTAAACCAAAATCTTTAAGATCTTCTTGTTTCTTAACATTTTTCCTGTACACCATGCAAGGAATTTGAAATAAAGCAGTATAAAATAGCAGAGATAATAAAGATATAATAAAAGGAGATTGAAATAAATCAATTAATACCATAAATTGCAAAAATATTAAGATTAATGGAATTGGAAAGGCATACCACAAAATAGAACGGTATTCATAGAGTACCGATCTAAGAAAAATTGAATTTACTAAGATAAAAACGGCAATTGTTAAATAAATAAAGCCAGGGAGGAACACATATGTTAGTAAAGATAATGTTAAAGACACACCAAGCGATAAAATCGTCAAGGGGATTATCTTTTTTATCGGAATAATCATTCTGTATTTATTAAATATGAAAAGAGAACCTCCAAATACCGTAATTGCTAGAAATATTGAAAAAAATTCGAAATCCGGAATCAGAACAAGCGTATTGTAAGTAAAGAGCGAGAAATTTACAACCAATATTGATGAGATTAAGACATTAAAAAAAGTCTTGTTGAATTTAAGTAGTCTTGATGAAAATAAACTTAAAGCAATTGTTATAAAGGCTAAATTGATTGATATGTAAATATTAAAGATTATTCCATTTATGATGTAAAATATTGTAAGGAAAAGTCCAATTAGAGATGTAAGATAAGATCCTACGAGAACTATATTTTTAATGTTTTTAAGATTGGGGAAAAATGATAAAATCAGAAAAAATAAACCTAATATGATTATATTGATTGATAAAATAATCTCTAAGGGTAAACCGATTTCCAAAAATAAAGCGAAGAGAAATGTAATGTTAACGCCGGTGTAAATTAGCCATAGAATAGTAATAATCTTCCACATTCTTAATCGGTAGATCAAAGGTACCAATAAAGATATAGCGAAAACAACAAACACGATATTCGTTATCACCACATTATCAGGAAATACATTTTGACTAAACCAATATAAGAAAAACAAACTAAAACT
>JABXKD010000084.1 GCA_013375475.1 Promethearchaeota archaeon | reverse complement strand
GAATGTAACAACCATGAAACTTGTCTTGCAGCTCTTGGATTTCCTGCTAATTTTGCAATTCTTCCGTAAGTAAGAACTTTTCCTATGGGGATATTTTTTATTATTTTGATTACATTTTGAGTAAAATCGCTTGGTATAGCTAATCACCACCTATTCCTGTATGAATCCTAAATCTCCCCGTAAAAAGTGAAGCTCTAGAAGGTAAACAAGGGGCATCTGAAGCGTAGCAATTTGTAAATATTGAACCTTCATTTGCAACTTTATCAATATTAGGTGAAGTGTTGCGATGATACCTGTAACATCCTAGATGGTCCGGTCTAAGAGTATCGATGTCAAAATATATTATTCTCATAATTCATATTATTTTCTCTTCATTAAATAATCTTAATCAAAAAAATGTAAGATTCTATTTTCACTCTCATCTTCACTAAGAAAGTATAGAAGATAATTTTAAATAGATTTCATTTTAGATGGTTAAGAATATGAATGAAAAATCAAATGATATACCAGATTGGGAAAATCCTAATATATTTAGTAAAGGAAAGGAAAAAGCACACTCAACCTCAATTCCATTTGAGAGTTTCGATGAGGCTTTAGGAAACCGGGAAAATTCCAAGTATTTCAAACTTCTTAATGGAAACTGGAAGTTCAACTGGGTAAAAACCCCTCGGGAGAGACCTAAAGAATTTTACAAAGAGGATTTCAAAATTGATAGTTGGGAAGAAATTGATGTTCCCAGTAATTGGCAGATGCGAGGCTACGGAATACCCATTTATACTAATGTTAATTACCCATATAGTATTAACACTAAAGAAATTCCAAAGATTGATCATAACTATAATCCAGTCGGATCCTATAGAACGAATTTTGAGATTCCTTCAAATTGGAAGGAGCGGGAAGTTATTATCCATTTCGCAGGAGTTAAATCCGCTTTCTATATCTGGATTAACGGGGAAAAAGTTGGGTATAGTCAGGGAAGTATGACCCCCGCAGAGTTTAATATAACAGAGTATGTTAAACCGGACACCAATATTCTTGCGGTTGAGGTTTATCGATGGTCAGACGGTTCATATTTAGAAGATCAAGATATGTGGAGATTTAGTGGAATATTCAGAGATGTGTATTTATACTCAACTCCAAAACTCCATATACGAGACTTTTTTGCGCAATGCGAGCTTGATGAAAATTATATCCATGCGATCTTAAAAGTTAAAGTAAAAGTCATTAATTCTGGAAAAGAAGACATGACCCAAAATAAGATTGAAGTCTCTTTATTAGATGAGGAACAACAATTCGTCGAATCTGAGATTCTTATAAGTGAGACATTTACGGCTAAATCGAACACAGAACATCAAATGGAATTACAAGCTAATATCAAAGATCCGAAAAAATGGACGGGAGAAACTCCTTATCTTTACGATCTATTTCTAAAACTTAAGAATTCGAAAAACCAGATAATTGAAGTAGAGCATTGTAAAATTGGTTTTAGGATGATTGAAATTAACGATAAGGGCAGTTTTCTTATTAATGGTAAATCTATTATTTTTAAAGGCGTTAATAGACATGAGCACGATCCAGACCATGGACGCGCAATTCCATATAGCAGAATGGTTGAAGATATAGTAATAATGAAAAGAAATAATGTTAACGCTGTTAGAACAAGTCATTATCCAAATCACCCTAAATGGTACGATTTATGCGATGAATACGGTATTTATGTAATGGATGAATGTAATTTGGAATCTCATGGATTAAGGGACAAAATCCCTACGAGCGATCCAAATTGGACTAATGCTTGTGTTGATCGAATGGTGAGCATGGTAGAGCGTGATAAAAACCACCCAAGTATTGTAATTTGGTCTCTGGGTAATGAAGCAGGCATGGGCGAAAATTTTAAATTTATGAAAGAGGAAACTCTTAAAATTGATACCTCAAGACCAATTCACTACGAAGGAGATTATGGTCAAGAAATTGTTGATATAATGAGTAGTATGTATTTATCACCCAAACATCTTGAGCGGAACCTAAAGAAAAATACTGCAGGACAAATAGGGAGGACTGTTAAGATAGGGAGGCCAAGACCTTATGTATTATGTGAATATGCTCACGCAATGGGAAATAGTTTAGGAAATTTTCAAGAATTTATGGATGTATTTGAAAAGTATCCGAATGCCATTGGTGGATTTATTTGGGATTTCATAGACCAGGGATTACGGAAAACTTCAGATAAAGGCGAGGAGTTTTGGGCGTATGGAGGGGATTATGGGGATAAACCAAACGATAGGAACTTTTGCATTAATGGGATAGTACTGCCAGATCGTAAACCTAACCCGGCACTATTCGAGGTTAAAAAGGTTTATCAAAATATTAAAATTTATCCGGTTAACATAACGGAAGGTAGAATATTAATCCATAATAAATTCGATTTTATTACCTTAAGTGATATTAATTTTGATTGGGAACTGACTGCAAATGGATATATCATTCAACATGGTACTATTGATAATTTAGAAGTTGGACCCGGAGAACAAAAGGAAATATTCGTTCCATTTGAAAAACTGAATCTGGAATCGAATACAGAATATCATCTTAAGTTTATTTCATCTCTGCAAAATAGTGTGTTATGGGGAAAAAAAGGACATATTATTGCATGGGATCAATTCTTAGTTCCTTTCAATGCACTTAAAGAAAGTAATGCAATAGAGGATTTACCCAAGATAACACTCGATGATTTAGGAGAGTCTTATGTAATTAAAGGGGATGAGTTTAAACTAATAATTGGTAAAAAGACAGGTGTTTTAGAGGGTTACATTTATAGGAACCTAAAATTATTGAATTCGTCACTAATCCCCAATTTTTGGAGAGTTCCCACCGATAACGATTTAGGCTTATTTGATGAAGCTAGCCAATCAGTTCCCAGTTTTGATTTTAATTGGAAGGACACAGGTAAAAATAGAATTCTAAAAGATATAAAATATGAAAGGATCAATACTAGTGTCATCAAAATTTCAGTCCTTTTTATTATTAACAATTCAGAGCAAGATTTGTCTATCCAATATACAATATATGGAGATGGGAATGTAATTATCAAAAACACAATTAAACCATCAGTTAATATGGCTCGTTTTGGGATGCAACTGACCATTCCAAACGAATTTAATCAATTAACTTGGTTTGGGAGAGGTCCTCATGAAACTATGTTGGATCGTAAAACAAGTGGAGCTATCGGAATTTATTCAGGAAAGGTAGATGAATTAATCCATAACTACATAAAACCACAAGAAAATAGTAATAGGACGGATGTGAGATGGGCTGCTTTAACTAACATAGAAGATACAGGTCTTTTTGTTTCAGATATAGGTGGTACGCATTTGAGCATAAGTGCATGGCCTTATTCTTTGGATGACTTAGATTCGGCAAATCATACTTACGATTTACCTAAACGCGATATTATTACATTCAACATTGACTATAAACAACAAGGTGTAGGAGGGGATGTTCCAGGATTGGCTATGATTCACAAGAAATATATACTAAAGGGTGGTGAAGAATATTCTTATACTTTTAGGATCAGAGGATATGCTAAAGATAAAGGAGACTTTAATACTCTTTTTAAGAAGGTTCCACCATTAATATAGAATGAACTGTCTATATTATAAGTAATTTTTTATTTCTTTTGGTTTTCCCCCATCGCGAGCAGAATGAGAAGCCTGAATCCCCGACATGCAGAAGTTAGCCGCTATTTTAGCGCGAATTAATGATTTTTTATCTTTGTTTATTGCTTGAAACCAATCATCTAACAGTCGAGCATCACCACCATAATAGAGACCTTCAACGTGAGGAATTACACTTGATAATACCTTTTGATCAATTTGTTTAGTACTCCCCTTTCTGTGTTGGATTTTATTAATTTTGTGTCCATCAGCTATAAACAATCGCCCGGTTTTACCAACTTGATAACATTCATAGGTTCCATGACGACCCACTACTTGAATAGAAATTCTTGTAGGTTCTCGAGCAAAAATGTATGCGTTAGCGCATTTAGCGATAGCTGTTGTCTCTGTTCGAAATAGTGCAACTTGGAAGGCTTTTGCGGGTTTACATATCGGATCTCCTTGATACCCTCCAATATTGTTAGCAAAACTCGTTACTTCAATAAAAGGCATTGGATTTTTAAGTCCACCTAGTGCAACTTGAGCAGGACCAATCGAATGAGCATACATCATTGGATCAAACAATTGATACCAAGAGTCAACACGAGGAGTATCAACATCTCCAAAACCCCTGTCTCTCCATCGATAGGTAACATCATGTAGATATTCCGATTCAGCATAAACGGGTTCCCCAATTTTCCCCGTCGATACGAGTTGAGCAGCATATAATACTTCAGGTATGAAACAATAATTTTCTCCAAGTTGATAAGCTTTACCGGATGTGTCTTCAGCATCAATAATCCTATTAATATCTTCCTCGCGAATAGCCATTGGTATCTCTGAAAATACATGTAGATTAGATTCTAATGCAGTAACAGCTTGATCCGCATGATATTGAGGTGGGCTAGTTATAATAATTGCGTCAAGATCTTTAATATCTAATAGGTCCTCATATGATTCTGCTGTTTTAATTCCTTTCCTCTTTTTAAGCATTTCAATAACATTTGGATTTGGATCAAAACCTCCAACCAATTTTGATCGTCCCTTTAGTAATGGATGATTGTCTATTTCAGCTATAAGACCAATTGAGTGAAGCCCAAAACCTACGATCCCAATCTTTATGAGATTCCCCATAATTCTTGTAAATACATAAAAATATTAATAGTTAAGCTTAACTGACAAAATTGTAGATTTTAGTTTCAATGAGTTTAATTTTTTTGAGAGATTTCACATTATATGGATAAAAAAATTGTGTTAATTGGCGCCGGTAGTGCCGCTTTTGGACCGCCAACATTCATTGATTTGAACTTAAGTAAGGTGTTAGAAGGTTCTACTATTACGCTTGTTGACATAGATACAGAAAAGCTACAGATGGTTTATGATGTAGTATCGGAAGATAATAAAAAAATCGGCAACAAATTCAATATCGAATATACACCAAATAGAGAAAAAGCTCTTAAGGGTGCGGATTTCGTCATCAATTCTACCGAGCACGGAGATCGCTTTGAATTACGTTGGCAAGATAACACAATCCCTAGAGAACTTGGTTCAACAGAGCGAATGGGTGAGAATGGAGGTCCCGGAGGTTTTTTCCACAGTGCTCGCCAAATTCCTGAGATTATTAAGATTGCTAAAGATGCAAAACGAATTTGTCCAGATGCATTTTTCATTAATTATTCAAATCCTATGTCTCGCATATGTTTAGCTTTGAAAAGAGCCGTACCTAACTTAAAAATGTTTGGTCTTTGTCATCAAATCGAATTATTAACTCCCCATCATTTACCAAAAATTGTAGATAAAAATATAGAAGACTTACAGATAATCACTGGAGGTCTTAATCACTTCGCGTTTTTAATGGGGTTAAAAGAAAAAAAAACTGGAAAAGATCTAATGCCCATCTTTAATGATAACTGTTTAACCTATTTTAAAGAAAAATGGGACAGATTTCATTATGCAGATCTAACATTTGAGATATATAAAAGGTTTGGATGGTTTCCCTATGTTGGGGATAATCACATTTGTGAATATCTACAATTTGGGTCTCATTATACAACTGCTCAAGATTTAACCGATTGGATTGCTAGAATGGAACTGGGGAAGAGAGCTATAAATTTTCAACTAAATTGGTTTTATAAGAGATTAAAGAGGGGTAAATATCCTAAAGATGGTATGCTTATTAAAGACCCTTCTGGAGAAAGAGCTATTCCCATTATCGAAGCAATCATAGGAGATAGTAATTCATATGAAATAGCAGTAAACATACCTAATGACGGGATTATTGAAAATCTACCTCAAGATTTAGTTATTGAATGCTCTGGAACTGTTAATAAAGATGGCATTCAAGGAGTTAAATTAGGAGACATTCCTAAGAATATTGCCGCAATTTTACGTATTGAAGCGTCTATTCAAGACTTATGTGTGGAGGCTATATTGCAGGAATCAAAACAACTAGCTATTGACTGCTTAGCAATGGATGTGAACTGTGGTAGTTTTGAAATGGCTGAAGCTATATTTGAAGAGATGATGGAATTACAAAGAAAATATTTACCTTACTTTAAATAATTTTTATACTAAACCATCTTTAAATTTATTCAAAGAGGATCACATTTTGAAACGATTTTTAGCGTTTGACATAGGGGCGAGTTCTGGAAGGGCTATAGTAGGGACTTTAGATAACGATAAACTCGTTTTAGATGAAATATACCGTTTTCCTAACGGTGGAATGAAAAAAAATGATTCATTTATATGGGATATTTCAGGTATTTTTTCAGAAATATTAAATGGACTTAGAAAGTATGCAAAAAAATACGGAAGTAGCGTTGATGGCATAGGTATTGACACTTGGGGTGTCGACTTCGTTTTATTGGACAAAAACAACGATCTTGTTGGACCAAGTCATCACTATAGAGATTCGAGAACAAAAGGAATGCTTAGTAAAATGTTCGAGAAAGTTTCTAAAGATGAGATTTTCAAATATACGGGTATACAATTTATGGAGATTAACAGCTCGACTCAATTATACTCTCTCATTCATAACAATTCTCCTCAATTAAGTGTATCTGAAATATTTCTCATGATACCCGATTATTTAAATTATTTAATGTGCAGGAGGAAATGCTCAGAATACTCTATTGCTACAACATCTCAATTATTTAATCCAAATACTCTAGATTGGTCGAAAGAATTAATTGAAAAGTTAGGATTAAATCGTCTTTTATTTCAAGAAATAGTTCCTTCAGGGACAATCTTAGGTAGATTAAGAAAAGAGATCGCTCAGGATGTAAATCTGAAAGAAAATACGAATATCATCGCCCCGGCGTGCCATGACACTGGGTCTGCTATAGCGGCAATTCCTGTTGATATGAGAAAATATAAGAGGGGAGAATGGGCATTTCTTAGTTCAGGGACATGGAGTCTTTTAGGAGTAGAATTAGATAAACCTATAATAAACGAAAAATCGCTTAAATTCAACTTTACAAATGAAGGAGGAGTTGAAAATACAATTAGATTTTTAAAAAATATAACTGGACTTTGGATTCTTCAAGAATGTAAAAAGGAATGGGAGAACCAATGTTTAGATTATACTTGGGAAATAATTATATCAGAGGCTATGGAAGCTGAACCATTTCAATGTTTTATAAATCCTGACGATCCTCTTTTCCATAATCCTCCTAACATTATCAAATCTATACAAAAATATTATGAAAGAAGTAAACAAATTTCTCCAAAAACTATGGGTGATATTTCAAGAGCTATTTTTGAGGGCTTAGCTTTTAGATACAAGCAAATTCTTGAATCAATAGAAAGCATCATTAAAAAAAAAGTAATGATACTGTTTATAATTGGTGGCGGATCTTCTAACCAATTACTAAATCAATTTGCTGCAAATTCTCTTAATATTCCAATTAAGGCGGGTCCAGTTGAGGCCGCTTCTGTTGGTAATATTTTGATGCAAGCTAAAGCAGTGGAGCTGGTAAACAACCTTGAAGAGCTAAGAAAATGTGTTATACAATCTTTTCCTATATTAGATTATTATCCTGAAGACGTTAATATTTGGAAAAATGCTTATAAAAAGTACTTAAAATTTACTTATTGAATTTAATCAAATGAACTTGGATTTAGAATTTAGAATAAAAAAAAAGAAAAGTTAAAAATTAGATTATTCAAGCCTTTCTCGTTTTTCCATATGAAGAACTTGGAGTTTTTCTCTCATTTGATCTAGCTTCTCCCCATGGATTGGATAAAAGAACATAAAAATTAAGCCTATAGCACTTACTATCGCGGGAATCAAAAACATTAATATTTTAATACCAATTATTGCAGAATCTGGTTGTACAGTAGAATTTTGAATGTATCCAAAAGCTCCAAGGATAAAGGTCGCAACAATCGGACCAATGCTTTGAGCAGGTTTATGGATTAACGCATCGATACCAAAAAACATTCCCTCTCTTCTTGAACCGTTTCTCAGCTCATCCTCATCCATAGATAGATAAAGAATTGGTGAATTAAATATATTATATCCCCCTAGTAATGTTCTTATTGCTAAACCAATCACTATTATCATTGGAGCGTCTATAAAGACAACGATCGTAAATAATATGAACGTAAATATGACTTTCAAGACTCCAAATCTTAGTAGGATCTTCCGCATACCCCATTTAGGCCTCAGTTTCATGCAAAGAATATTTGAGCCATATCCAATAAAGAAAAAGATTGCAAAATAATAAAGCAGCCCGCCTTCTCCTAAAACCAGTAAATATACAAAAAGATAACTCAAACCTATAGAGCCGAGAAATGCATCGCAGAAAATATAGCCCATGTAAGTTAAAAACGACTTTAGTCTTAGCGTTTCTTTTACTGCTTTAATTAGTGGAAGTCCCTCATCCTTTTGAAA
This sequence comes from Promethearchaeota archaeon, assembly GCA_013375475.1. Taxonomy (GTDB): domain Archaea; phylum Asgardarchaeota; class Lokiarchaeia; order Sigyniarchaeales; family SOKP01; genus SOKP01. Next base: position 6,674 of record JABXKD010000084.1, on the reverse strand, counting down.
TTCTGGTTTTTCTTCGCATAGAAAAGCGGTGATGATCAATAAGATTGTAGAAAAAATAGCAACAATTAGCATTAAGAATATAAATTCCGATGAAGTTGGATCCATAGTACCTACAATTATGAACATTGGAACTACAAAGGCAGCACCAAGTACAGTAGCTACTAAGTTTCCTTTATTCCTTTCATCTAAATCAGAAGTCATTTCGGGTAATAACGCCAACCATACTAGAACTACTAAGGTAAACATAGTGTCAAATAAACATATACTTATAACAAAATGAAGAAATATTATTATTTGATTGTCGAAACTCCAAGGAAACCAGACGATCATAAATGTCAATGCCCAAATGGGAGCTCCATACCTAATGTAAATTTTCCTTCTGCTTCCCCATTTCTTAGTATTAGTTCGATCAGACATTTGACCGAGTAGAGGATCATTTAAAGCATTCACCACTAGGTAAATTACTTGACCAATGACAAAAAGAGTAGGGTCTAAATGTAGTTTATCAAAAAAGAGTTCAATATATTTTAACCCAAATATAAATACTAGAAGTCCACTAGGAATGGCACCTAAAGCATAACCCCATAGATTTCTTGAACTAAGTTGTTTTTTATTTTGATTTTCCATCAATGTGCACCTTACATCTAAATTTTAATATGAATACAAATAGATTGATTATTATATATAAAACTTGTTAATCAGCGTTTAAAATCCCAAAATTCATTATTGATTTTAAACCAAAAAAAGAAAATACTCGTTTAGCTAAGAACAAATAAATATAAAGAAATGAGCTTATTTTATTTCAAAGGTGTAAAAACCAGAACCTAGTGTAAAAACTAAGCTATTTTCTTTTTGAGTTGACAGTCTAATCTGCTCACTCACTATTTTGTTTTCCTTCCAAATAACTGTACCACTTTCTTTGACTTGATGGGATGAATCATCAATTGGAATCCAAGTTTCAGCTTTCATCCCTACGGGAATATTTATAGATACTTTTAAAGAATTGTTTAACTTCTCCCAAGAACAAGAAAGAGCTCCTTTACATGTTTGAATTGTCGATCGTGCATAATCCATATCATCAGGGAGAAAAGGTTTAATCTTTACTGATTCCCAACCTGGAGATTCACATTTAATTCCTGTTAAGGTTTTATAAAACCAAGTGTCGACTGAGCCTAACATAATATGATTATGTGAATTCATTCCACCTCCTTCTAGTTTTTCCCAACGTTCCCATAATGTGGTAGCGCCCTCCTTAATCATATATCCATAACTTGGAAAACTTTCTTGAGTTATAATTTTGTAAGCTATTTCAGGATGATCGTTTTCGGATAAAACATCAAATAAATATCTTGTCCCCACAATTCCAGTATCGACATGATAATCGTAATCCTCTATAATAGCTTTAGTTAAAATGGATAATACTTTCTTCCTCTTTTCGTCAGGAACCATTTTTAAATAGAGGGGTAAAATATTCGAAGTTTGACTTATAGATCGATCTACAGGAGAGAGTGTTGTTGTTTCATAACTGACATTAAGGAACTTTCTATTGAATGCGGCTTTAATTTCTTCCGATTTATTTTTGAAAAATAAATGATCGTCTTTTTTTCCAAGAATTTCTGCAATTTTTGAGAAGTAAAAAGTGTCATGATAAAAATACCAAGAAGATGTTAATACTACAGAAGTTTTTCTTGAAACTATAGAACAAGGAGGACACCAATCACCAAATTTTCCCATTAAAAATAAGTTATCTTCTGATTTCGAAATAAGAAACCCTATATAATTCCTCATTCCTTCATAGTTTTCTTCAAGAACCCGAATATCGTTATAATACCAATATAGATACCAGGCAATTGTTATGTAAGCACTTCCCCATGCAGGGTCAGCAGGATATAAGCTCCAGTAGGGTGGTACAACATCGGAGATACTTCCGTCTTCCTTTTGACATTCTCTTATATCTCTTAAATATTTGCTAAAAAATCGAGCCATATCAAAGTTTAAAATTGCTTCTTCTGCTGCTAGTTGAGCATCACCCATCCAACCGTGACGCTCATCTCTCTGAGGACAGTCAGTTGGAATGCTCATTAAATTGCTTAATTGACCCCATATGATATTAGAATGTATTTGATTAATAAGTGTATCAGAACAGTAAAAATTACCAGTTTTCGGGACATTAGAATGAAAGAATAACCCCTCAAAATTATCTAAAGACGGGACACCTGGAAATCCCGTGATCTCGACATATCGAAATCCATGATATGTGAAATGTGGTACATAAATTTCCTCTCCTTCTCCTTTTAGGATATATATATCAGTTGCAGGTGCGTTTCCATTTGTAGCAGTATTGAGCGTTCCATTTTTAAACACTATTTCAGAAAATCTTAATTTTACTTCTGAACTACGAGGACCGGTAACTTTCAATTTCATAAAACCGGTAAAGTTTTGTTTAAAGTCAATGATATACATTCCCGGCTCAGGACTATAAATCTCTCGAGGTTCAACAATCTTAGTTATTTGGATAGGTTGCATCATCTGTGAAGCTAAATTATGTCCAACAACCACGCTTGCATTTTTCCATTCTTTATCATCGAATCTGGTATTATTCCATCCAATCATCTCAAGTCTTGCATCATAAATTTCACCAAAATACATCCCATTTTCTTTGATAGGTCCGTTTGATATTTTCCATGAATTATCTGTACAAATTATTTCCTTACTATCATCATTGTAATGAATGTTTACTTGGAGTATTACTTTGGGAAAATCATATCCAAATAATTCAAGACATCTTCCGTTTCCTAGAACAACACCAATAGCATTCTCTTTTTGAATAAAAGCTGATATATCATATGTTGAATACAAAGCCAATTTGTTATAATCTGTTTGCGCGGGTTCAAGTATCCGATCTCCAATTTTTTGTCCATTTATGTGTAGTTCATAATAACCCAAACCACAAACATAGACTTTCGCAGATTTTATTGGCTTTAGAGTGGAAAATTCCTTTCTTAAATATAATGCATGCACTTCTTTAATTCGACCCGCTAAATTTCTTCCCCCGGATTTATACTGCAACTTCTTTCTGCTTTGTTTATCAATGAATTCCTTTTTACTAATCCATTGAGCTTTCCAATCAGATTTTTCAAGCAAAGAGGTTTCAAATTTTTGGATAGTACTATATTCACTCTCCTTGCTATCATTATCCCACCATTTTATTCGCCAGTAATATTTACTATCACTTTTTAGGTTTACCCCTTTATAAGATACATTTACGCATGAATCCTTTTCTACTTTTCCGCTGTCCCAGAGATCTCCATTTTTTTCTTCAGAAAGAGCTTTATTGGAAGAAATAATTATTTGATAAGCCGATTGTCTTTGGTTTTTTTGTTCGTGGGTTAATTTCCAAGAAAATCTTGGTTTCTTTACATCAATACAAATGGGATTAACGAGATATTCACATTTCAAATCAAAAGGAGGTTTTATCATAGATATTGTCATTTTAGAATTGTTAGTAGTAAATATATATCATCATAACAGTTTATAAATTATAAATTTTTATTAGTAGTTAAAATTCTAACAATTAAAGTGTGGTTTTTTTGCTTCATGATATAAAAAATCTCTATGGAAATGCAAAAGATAAGTATAAAGAGCTTGGAGTTAATACAGATTTAGCGTTAAACGAGCTAAAAAATATATCATTATCGATCCATTGTTGGCAAGGTGATGATGTAGGTGGTTTTGAGCGCCCTAACACCATAATTACAGGAGGTGGGATTTTAGCAACTGGGAATTATCCTGGTAAAGCTAGAACCATTAATGAACTTCAGATGGATCTTAGTAAGACGATTTCGTTAATCCCTGGTAATCATCGAGTTAATTTACACGCTTCTTATGGAGAGTTTAAGAATAAATTCATTGATAGGAATGCAGTTAAACCGGAACATTTTCAAATTTGGATAGATTGGGCAAAAGAAAAAAATATAGGATTAGATTTTAATTCTACACTTTTTTCACACCCTAAGTCTGACGCAGGTTTTACTTTGAGCAGTAAGACCTCAGAAATTAGACATTTTTGGATCGAACATGTTCAAAAGTGCCGGGAAATAAGTGCTGAGATTGGAAGACAGTTAAATAATCCTGTGATTCATAATTTATGGATTCCTGATGGATTTAAAGATATCCCAGTAGACAGATCTGGGTATAGAGAATTATTGAAGAATTCATTAGATCAGATTTTTACTAAGAGTTATAATCCTAAATATATGAAAGATTCTCTAGAGGGGAAATTATTTGGGATAGGGAGCGAAGCATTCGTTGTTGGGAGCCATGATTTTTACTTAAGTTACGCACTGAAGAATAATCTCATGCTAACACTAGACATGGGTCATTTTCACCCTACTGAATCCGTTGCAGACAAAATTTCAGCAATTTTACCCTTTCTTAACGGTATTATGATCCATATTAGTCGTGGTGTGAGGTGGGATAGCGATCATGTTGTTATTTTAAACGATGATTTAATACACCTTTCTGAGGAAATAATCAGATGCAAAAACCGTGAAAGAATTTACATTGGATTAGATTTTTTTGACGCCTCTATTAATCGAATCGGGGCATGGGTTATTGGAGCTAGATCCACTTTAAAGAGTCTTTTGTATGCTCTATTACAACCTTTAGAGCTATTGAAAGAATATGAGGAAAATAACAAATTATTTCAAAGATTAGCAATTCTCGAAGAAGTTAAATCTCTCCCATTTGGAGCTGTTTGGGATTATTACTGTTACAAATGTAATGTGCCAATTGGAAAAGCTTGGATTAAAAGTGTGGAAGAATATGAACATAGTGTTTTAGTAAATAGGACATAAAAATGAAAGGACTAAATAACAAAATTCTTGAAGTAGATTTAAATCACGAAAAATTTAATGAAGTACATATCCCTGAAGAGCTTTTATTAGATTATATAGGTGGAAGAGGTTTAGGAGTAAAATTATTGTCAGATAAGCTTCCCCCTAATCTTAATCCTTTAGCTCCAGAAAATTTACTAATTTTTGCAACTGGTCCGTTTGGTGGAACAATCGTACCTACTAACGGGCGTTTTTCTTTAGTTACAAAATCTCCTTTAACAAATGGATTATTTTATTCAAATTCAGGAGGTTCTTTTGGAGTAGTAATGAAAAGATGTGGATATGACGGTATCTTAATTCAGGGTGCTTTAAAAGAACCCGGATATTTTGTAATCGAAGATGGGAAAACTGAAATTAAAGGAGCTTCTAGGCTATGGGGTTATGACACTGAAAAGACTCTGGATGATTTAAAGAAGATAGAGGGTAATAGAATTAATTCTTTAATGATAGGTCCAGCAGGTGAGAACTTAATAAAAATAGCTGCAATTATGAACGACGCGGCAAGAGCGTTTGGCCGAGGTGGTGTTGGAGCTGTTATGGGTTCTAAAAACCTTAAAGCAATCGTAGTGAAAGGTGGCGATTCTAAAGTTGATATTCATAATCGGGATTTATTGAAAAAATATGTGAAAGTCGCCCAAGATAAGATTAAGGTTGTTCCTATTACCCGTTCTTCTTTACCCAAGTTTGGAACTTCAGCTTTGGTTAATGTTATCAATATTCTTGGTATGTTTCCAATAAACAATTTTCAGAAAGGTTCTGATGAAAGAGCTACCCAGGTTAGTGGTGAGGAAATAAATAGAAAATTAACTCAAGAACACGAAGGTTGCTATGCCTGCCCAATACGATGTGGAAGGTTGACAAAGGCAGGTGATATGAAAGGAAAGGGTCCAGAATATGAATCTGTTTGGGCTCTTGGACCGAATATTGGTATTTATGATTTAATCATGGTTACTCAAGCAAATTATTTATGCAATAAATATGGAATAGATACTATTTCTTGTGGGGGGAGTATTGCTTGTGCGATGGAGTTACAGGAAAAGGGCTTAATTAAAGATTCTTCTTTAAAATTTGGAAACGAGAGCATTCTTAAAGAATTAGTTAAAAAAATCGCTTTAAAGGAGGATATTGGAGTTCAAATTGGGGAGGGCTCAAGAATTTTATCAAAAAATTATAACTCTGAAGAAGTTGCTATGCAAGTAAAGGGTTTAGAATTACCTGCATACGATCCTAGGGGTGCTATTGGACACGCGTTAGGTTACGCAACTTCAAATAGAGGTGGATGCCATCTTACCGGTTATATGGCATCTTTAGAAATTTTTGCAGCTCCGAAAAAAATTGATCGGTTTACGATGGCAGGAAAACCAGATTTATTAGTATTAAAACAAAATCAAAAAGCCATAGAAGATAGCCTCGTAATATGTGCTTTTGCCGGTTGGGCTCTAGGGCTTGACTATTACGCTCGGTTTATGAAAGCTATCACGGGAATTGATTACGATGTAATAAATCTTCTCGAAATAGGAGAAAGAATTTATAATCTGGAAAGGCTCTTTAATATTAGAGAAGGATTGAATAAAAAAGACGACTCTTTACCACCAAGATTTATAAAAGAACCCTTAAAAGAAGGGATTTCTAAAGACCATATTGTACCCTTAGAAAGGATGCTAGAACAATATTATTATGTACGAGGGTGGGACAAGGACGGAGTTCCAAAACCAGAATTATTGGAAAAATTAAAGATAAAACGTATTTAGTCTAAAAAAGTTGATATTATGATTATCG
>JABXKD010000083.1 GCA_013375475.1 Promethearchaeota archaeon | reverse complement strand
AAGTGGATATCGCCATTAATTGCCTAAGCATCCCAAACTCGGAATTATCCTCTATACTTCCTGTGAGAGATGAAGGTATAGTATATTTCTTCTCAATGGCTACGAGTTTTACGAAAGCGGCTTTAGGTGCTGAAGGTGTAGGTAAAGATGTAACTATGATAATAGGAAATGGTTATACTAAAAACCATGCTGAGATTACTTTGGATTTATTGCGAAATTCAAATAAATTAAGAGCAATCTTTGAAGAGAAGTACGTTTAATCAGATAACTTCAGCTTAAATTTACTTTTTGAATTAAAATAATGGTTATTTCTTCTGAGAAATTGTGTTTTTCAGTTTTTCATAAGTTTCTGGACCATTTGAAAATGGGCATACCTTAATACAAATTGAACATCCCAATGTCTTAGCAAAATATGGAAAGCATTTCTCCCTATCTATACAACTTTTTAATGCTCCGATTCCCGGTATATTTTCAACTGATATAACCTTTTTGTCAAGAATAGCATCAACAGGGCATTCTTTTTGGCAAATCCGGCATGTTTTACAATATTCCTCAATCCAGTTATGTTCATCATTGTCAGTATACTCAAACAACTTTTCTTCAATGAATATGGGAGCCAATCGTTGACGCGGACCAAATTCATGGGTAACTAAGATCCCATGCATGCCCTGTCCACCCATTCCTGCTTTTCCCGCGAGAGGGGGTGTACATACAAGTCCACCTAAGGGATGAACTGCTTGAGATCTTATTCCTTTCAAACGAAGCCAATTTGCAATATCTGCAACCGCTTCCCCCAATTCGGCATAAATTCGTATAGTTTCGTCACCCGCTTTTATTCCTGGAGCGTTATCAATCTTATCTTTATTCATTTCTTGCATGAAAACAAGAGCATATCGAAATAAAACCATTTTGTTTCTAAATATCAGTTTTGTAGGCAATTCTGTAAAACCAATTTTTATGATATTCCATTTGTTTTTTGCATACTCTTGAAGTTTGAACCATAAATCTTTGTTTGGATAAGAATTTAATAGTTCTTCTATATTAGTTCTCCTAGTATACTTTCCATTTTGCTCTAAATCTAAGAGATAGGATTCCAAATCGTCATAGGATTTCTTTCTTCCTCTCATCAACTTGCGTCCATAATTTATAAAAACACGAAAGAATCGAAGCATTCCGCGCTTTCCCCTTATCTGCATCATTGAAGGCCCTTTTCTCTCTGATTCTAGATCGCTAAGCTTTTCAAAAATATACTCAAAACCCTCTTGTGGAGAATTAGGATGAGAAACAATAACTAAACTAGGAAATCTACGACATTTATCTAAAAACCGAATTTCTTCCTTTCCTTGCAACCCTTTGGCAGTTGTTTTATTCTGTGCTGAATTCATTCTAAAGATAATCTCGTTAATTAAATAATTCAAGTTTAAGAAATCATATAAGTTTTATAATGGGGATATTCTCCCGCAAACTCCTAAACTTTAACAAATAGAAAAAATTAATCACATTAGTAAATTAAGATTTCTGGTAACAATCATGAAAGTAAATAGACGAATGGAACTATTCGGAAAAGTGATCGATGAAGATTGGAACAATTGGAGATGGCAATTTAAAAATAGGATAACTACTATCGAAGACCTCAAAGGGTTCATTCCTTTAACCAAGGAAGAAGACGATCCGAGTATCATGGAAAAGATGAGAATGGCTATCACTCCCTATTATTTATCATTAATCGATCCTCACGATCCTTATGATCCAATACGGAAACAAGCAATTCCTACATTACATGAGCTCATTAGATACCCCGGTGATTTAGAGGATCCTCTTCACGAAGAGGTTGATAGTCCCACTCCCGGTTTAACTCATAGGTATCCCGATCGCGTTTTATTCCTTGTAACAGAAAATTGCTCCATGTATTGTCGACACTGTACGCGAAGACGATTCGCAGGTCATCACGATAAAGCACCTCCAAAGGATCAAATAGAAAAATGCCTAGAATATATCCAAGAGACCTCTTCAATTAGGGATGTCTTATTATCAGGAGGAGATGCGATGCTCATCTCAGATAAATTATTAGAAGACATACTGATAAGCCTAAAGGAAATCTCGCATGTGGAAATCGTTCGGTTAGGTTCTAGAAGTCCGGTTGTTATGCCACAAAGAATTACTCCTGAATTATGCGAGATGCTAAAGCAATATCACCCCGTATGGTTTAACACTCACTTCAATCATCCCAATGAAATCACTGAAGACTCTAAGAGAGCGTGTGAAATGCTCGCAAATGCTGGTATTCCCCTTGGAAACCAGTCGGTTTTATTAAGAGGAGTAAATGATTGCATACATGTGATGAAAAAATTAGTTCATGAATTAGTAAAAATTCGTGTTCGTCCGTATTATATCTATCAATGCGATTTATCAGTTGGACTAGGGCATTTTAGGACGAGCGTAGCGCAAGGGATTGAAATAATCGAAGGTTTAAGAGGACATACATCTGGTTTATGCGTCCCTACATTTGTGGTTGATGCACCTGGTGGAGGAGGTAAGATTCCCGTTATGCCCGATTACACAATCTCTCAAGGTAACTCTCGAGTTGTTTTGAGGAACTTTGAAGGTGTTATTACTACCTATGAAGAACCTACGAATTACATACCAGAGTGTCATTGCGAAGATTGTGAAAAACAAATCGGTGTTTCAGCCCTTCTGAGTGGTCAAAAAATGACAATTGAACCCGAAGATTTGGAGAGAAACCTCAGAAAAAGAAAATTAAGTAAATAAACAAAAAAAAAAGTTAAAAATTCGCTAAAATAAACCCAGTGAAAGCTAGAAACATTCCACATCTTAGAAAGATTTTTACAATCCGATAATATGTTTTCTCCTTGTTCATTCTAAAGCTTAGGAAAGCAGCGATGCCTACAAAAACAATTGTTATAATTGCTATATAAATGTAAATTGATTGCGCGAAAATATTTGGAAATCCAGGGAACATAGGAATAATTAAAAAGATAATTATTAAAATATCTAAAATCATTGACAATTTTTGAGCTTTTTCTTCTCCAAGAATAGTAGCGATTGACATAGGATTTTCTGTATCATCTCGAGCAATATGTTTGCAGTCATTCATTAAGTCTTTGGAGATTTGGAGTAAAAAAACAGCTCCGAAAAATAAATAAATAATCGCGGGGATTAGAGTGTAATTGAGAGACGCCCCATAAATTAATCCAAACGAAAAACAAATGCTAATAATGACATTTCTCAAAATTCCCTTATACTTCCAATCTCTACCGTAATATAGCGTAAGAAACCAAGAGATACCGATAAATGCTAATAAATAGACGTTTAAAGATTCGAGGTTATAAGTAATCGTATAGTAAATTGCCAAACCAAACGCAACACCATAAAATACAGCGCTAAACGTAATTACTAACTTATGATCGCTAAATCTTCTTGTTTTCTCGTCTCTATCCCTATCTTTTAAAATGAATATCACTAACATTCCTGAGATCGCGATTAACGCGAAAATGAATGAACCGTAATAGATATTTGTATTTACTCTGCCTATACCGACGCCTAATCGAGTGGTCTCAAGTCCAATAATTACCATGAAAATGCCTTTAATCCATATTACTGGTCTCAGGTCAATTATATCGTTTTTTATTGTTATTATTCTCACCTTTTTATAATTGTCATATTTATAGTTCAGTATAAGTTCTTGTAGCGTTCTCAAAATCTAATTCTAATGTCATCGTTCCATATTGAATCGTTGTTTTTTGAGTGTTAAAGTCTTGAAAGCAAAAGTCATTGTCAAATCTTGCATAAGAGCCTAAATCAACCTGTGCACCATTTACCGTCATCGGACCATCCCAATTCACCTTTACTGTTCCTTGAGTAGGAGAAACATATCTAACACCATAACCGACGGACAAATGTATCACATCTAGTTTTGTCGCTAAGATTGAGGAAGTAAAATTAGCAAAAGTCCCATAATCCTCTACACTACCCAATTCGACGATGTATACATTCTTTTTACCTTGTGATGTAAGAAATATACCATCTTCCCATTCTTGTGGTTCATTTGAATATAAAGCAACATAACTATCTAACCTTCTTCCAAATGTCCATTTATCTTGTTGTACTACTTCGTTAAAAGCCCATCGAGGGAAGTAAGCTTGGGTAATGTCTTTGAATTCAAGAATCGCGTAAACTAATTCTAATATTAAAGACTGAGAAAGACGATCATATTGGATTACGCCCACATTCTTATAGAGCGTAGCTCGGGGCTTAAAACCGCCCACATGGTCTTCACCTCTAAATCCTCCGTGTGAATTTGTAAAAACTGTAGCGTATTCATCCAGACTCGCTTGCCATATGTGTTCTTGCATCCCCATAAGCCCTTTTTGGTGGTCTTGTGCTCCTGATAATTGATAGTAAGGAGTCCGATAAGTGTAGGTGTTCGCCTCTTCAAGAGCGACTCCTTGAGTTGCTTCTTTAAGGAATGTGCAAAGTTCGCTTAATGTGCTTCCATAAAAATCTGCAGCTATTTTTAAAAGGTCTATTAATAGTTCATCTTCAAAGATCAAATTAGGATCAAGATCATAAGTATTCATGAGATCTAAAGTAGGTTCAATTACAGGGCCCGCGACTAAAGTAGACATAGGCCACCAAAACATTAAATCATCTTCGCTTTCGTATCCAAAACCATAGCTTGGACCGTCTGCAATATTAATACCGTTCCTATCTCTATGTTCGTTGTAATCTAAAGTCGCGTTAGCTATAGCTTCTAATATTGGAGGTGGTTTATATTTATCACTTGTGGATAGAGCTACGGCTGACATACTACTACTCCCACTTTCTTCATGATGTCCAACTCCGAGTAGAATCCAAGCAAATTCGGCAAAAGAAGCGCGTGACGGAGGATCTGTGAGGCTTGTTCCAACCTTTTTATGGTCATCCGTTCTACCATTCGTAGTAGCATAGATTCCTTTAAAATAATTATTCGCAAAATCAAATGCTAGAATATCTACTAACATCGCTGCCTTAGTAGCAGTATCATTATCTTGAGCAAATTCAACCAAATTCAGTAACGGCATTAGATCTTCTTCATAATAAATATCAGAATGCCATTCTGAAAATCCAAATCTCGCTCTCCAATTTAACCATCTATTAACCAATGGTAAGGCATGTTTTACATGCTGAGTACCATTCATCCCTGAATTAGTAAAGGTTTCATTTGGATACAGTTGTCCTGCGAGGAGTTCGCAAGAATGAAAGAGAATCATATGATTTTCGGTCCACATAATCATAGCGTCATCGTTAGGCTCTGTAAACCAATATTTAAAACCTAATATAGCATTTTTTAACTGTAATTTGAACGATGGTTCCAAAACATTAGTTTTATTATCGAGATACATCGTTCGGAGTATTGAACCCATTCGAAAGTCTGCTGTATCCTCTCGATTGTTTATCTTATCAAGAGAACTTTGAAAAGAAGCTTCATTTACTGACTCGTTTAAATAGACTCGTGAGGATTGCGCGTAAATTCCATCACTAGTATTACTATCAGTTAAATAAATGTTTTTCCGTGCTTCATATCCCATTGTGGCATTGTAAGAATTTCTCAAGAAATCATAGTTTTCTGGAAGATCATTGACCCATCTTCGTCTTGGATTTATTTTTGATGGAGCTGAGATAAAAGACGGGATAATGAGTAGAATTGCAACTATTATTAATGCTTTAAAATGCTTTTTGAGTTCGATTTTCATAATCACCAATCTTTTTCTTGTTAAATTTAAATTATAATTGAGTTTAATATCAACCTTTGTACTTGTTTATACTTTATACTAAGGTGTTTTTATAAATAAAGCTTTTATGAAATTACATTTGTATTTCTTCAAAAATTAAAATACCATACAGTCTTTTAATAATTTGAACTATAGATGTTGAAAGGTAATGAGGACTTTCCGACGCTCTTAATCGATGCTATAAAGAAGTATAAGGTTATATCAATTATTGGTTTGGCTAAAAATGTGAGTAAAACCACCACATTAAATCACATAATAAAAATATTGAGAGATAATATGATAATTGGAGTCACTTCAATTGGTCGAGATGGAGAATCTTACGACGCGATTACTGAGCTTCCAAAACCTAAGATTATAGTTGAAAAAGGAACCATTTTTGCTACAGCTGAAGATTCTTTAAAGAATAGCGAAATTGAGACCGAAATTATTAAAAGCACTGATTTCACCACCCCACTCGGAGACATCAATATTTACAAAGCAAATAAAAACGGATATGTTGAACTAGCAGGGCCCTCAATGAATAAACAGTTAAAAGAATTATGTAATAACATGTTAAAGATCGGTTGCGATGTGATTTTTATTGATGGTGCATTTGATAGGAGATCTTTCGCGACGCCCATCATTTCTGATGCAACCATATTGTCCACGGGAGCATCTGTATCCAGAAATATGGAGAGCGTTGTTGATCTAACATCCCACATCTATGATTTATTTAACTTAGAGAAAGTTAAGGATGATAAAATTAGGAAAATCAGTAGAGATCTTTTACTCACAGCTCAAATAGGAATTATAAATCGCGATTATTCATCAAAAAAATTAGAAGAGTCTACAGCTTTAGGATCATCAAAAGAAATTTTCAATCATTTGACAACAGAAGCTAAATATCTGGTTATAAAGGGAGCGATAACCGATAGCATTTTAGATGAATTTGTCACTAATAAAAAAGTAAAAGGCTTTACTGTAATCGCCACAGATCCTACTAAATTATTTATTAGCAAGCAAGTTTTCTATAAATTTATAAAAAAGGGGGGCTGCTTAAAGGTGCTAGATCGAATTAATTTAATTGCAATTACAGTTAATCATACTTCACCGTTAGGATATGAATTTGAAAATAACCAGTTCATAAAATTATTACAAGAGAGAATTGATGTTCCTATATTCAATCTTGGTCCTTGTGACAACTTATAATTTAGACATTAAATTATTAAAATTATCTTTAGAGATGTAGTTCACATGAATAAATTAAATTTGGATTTTAAAATAGTAGAGAGTGCGAGAAAAATAGCGAGGGATATAGCTATTGACACGCAAAAATTCATTGGTAAGCACACGACTACTACAATTGAAAGAACTATTTGTAGATTATTAGGGATCGATGGGGTTAATGAATTTGGAGTTCCATTACCCAATGTTGTGGTAGATCACGTTCAACAATCAGGATTACTTAAAAATGGTATTGCTCTATACCTTGGAAATACCATTCTGCATACTCGTAAATCACCTCAAAATATTGCAGAAATAGTTTCTCAAGAACAATTAAACATAACAGAGTATTCTTTAAATAATATAACTGAAATCAAAAATGCGTTATCTTCCATAATTCAGAAGAATTTGAATATTATCAAACGAAACATGCAATACAGAGAAGAATTAATTAATACTTATGGGGAAAAAAGTGAACCGTTAATTTATCTAATTGTTGCGACGGGTAATATTTTTGAGGACATAATTCAAGCAAAAGCTGCAGCAAGACAAGGTGCAGATGTTATTGCAGTAATTAGATCTACTGGACAAAGCTTATTGGATTATGTGCCTTATGGTTCCACTACAGAAGGTTTTGGAGGGACTTATGCAACTCAAGAAAATTTCCGTCTAATGAGGTCCGCTTTAGATGAAGTGAGCAAAGAAGAAGGAAGATATGTGAGGCTTACTAATTATTGTTCAGGACTTTGTATGCCAGAAATTGCTGCTATGGGCGCTTTCGAGAGAGTAGATATGATGCTAAACGACGCATTGTATGGAATTTTATTTCGGGATATAAACATGCAAAGAACGATGATTGACCAACATTTTTCAAGGATGATAAATGCATATGCAGGTGTTATTATCAATACTGGAGAGGACAATTATCTTACCACGGATGACGCTTATGAGGCAGCTCATACTGTGCTGGCATCGCAATTCATTAACGAGCAATTTGCGAAATTAGCAGGTTTAAGCGAAGAGCAAATGGGTTTAGGGCATGCTTTCGAAATGAATCCCGAATTGGAGAATGGTTTTGTATACGAACTTGCTCAAGCGCAAATGGCAAGAGAGATTTTCCCTAACGTTCCTTTAAAATACATGCCCCCTACAAAATATATGACTGGAAACATTTTTAAAGGTCACGTTCAAGACGCATTATTTAACATGATTACAATTCTTACAAATCAGAGAATTCATTTACTTGGAATGTTAACAGAAGGAATTCATACCCCTTTCATGTCAGATAGGGCTTTATCCATTGAAAACGCGAGATATATTTTTAAAAATATGAAAGATTTAGGAAATGAAATCATCTTTAAAGAAGGGGGGATAATACAGAAGCGAGCTTCTGAAGTATTATATAAAGCTAATGAGCTTTTAACTAAGATAGAAAAAGAGGGTCTGTTCAAGACAATAGAAAAAGGGATATTTGCCCAAATAAAAAGACCTATTGATGGTGGGAAGGGATCAGATGGTGTAATCTCTAAAAGCAAAGATTATTTCAATCCTATCCTGGAAATAATGTCGAGCGAATTGAACTTAGGAGGTGAAGACTAATGGGTGGGGGACTCTACTCTACAGAAAAGAAAGATTTTGACAAGAATTTAGATCTAACAAAAATCAAACCGTATGGAGACACAATGAATGACGGAAAAATACAAGTTAGTTTTACTCTTCCTGTAGATGATGGAGAAAAAGCTATAATTGCAGCATTAAAACTTGGTAAGAAGATGGGGATAGAAGAACCTTCAATAGCATATCATGTATCTTTAGATCAAGGATACACATATTTTGTGTTATATGGAAGCTTAAAGCACTCAATAGACTATACAAAAATAAAGGCAGAATCTGTAGAAGTTGAAGCGATGACAATTGAAGAAATAAATGATTTCATTAAAACCGAAATAAAACGAAAGTTGGTTGTTATTGGCGCTACAACTGGGACTGATGCACATACGGTAGGAATCGATGCGATTATGAACATGAAGGGCTTTGCTGGGCATTATGGACTAGAGCGGTATGAGCTGATTGAAGCTTATAATCTTGGTAGTCAAGTATCAAACGAAACATTCGTAAAAAAAGCTATAGAACTAAAAGCTGACGTACTTCTTGTTTCCCAAACTGTAACACAGAAAGATATCCATGTGAGAAATTTAACCAACCTTGTCGATCTGCTGGAAGCTGAGGAGATAAGAGATAAAATTGTTTTAGTCTGTGGTGGTGCTAGAATTTCGAATGAACTTGCGAAAGAATTAGGATATGATGCTGGTTTTGGCCCTAACACATTTTCTGAGAATGTTGCGACTTTTTTTGTAAAAGAACTTTATAATAGAAAATCAATCTGAGATGTAAAGAATTTCATGCCTTTATCAAGTGTCTACTCAGATGATGATTGGAAAAATGTTAAACCTCTTAAAATTCCAAAATATGATATGAATGCTTATAATTTAATATACGATCATCATTCGCACACAAACTACAGCGATGGAAAACTTACAATAAAACAAAATGTTGAGTGGCACATTGCTATGGGTTATAATGCCTTAACTATAAGCGATCATAATAATATGCGGCACCTAGAGAAAATCAATAAAATTAAGGAGGATTACATTAAAAAAGGCATTCTAATAACTAGCGGTATTGAATGGACAACTAATAGACTTCATCTTAATTTCTTAGGCGTCTCAAAATGGAATACGAGAGTACCTTATAGACCTAAAGACGAAAAGATTATTGAAACCATTAACAAAGTTCATGATCAAGGCGGCATAGTTGTCTGTAACCATATTCCATGGAGTTTATATGAAGCCAAATACAAAAACCATCCAACTCGAGAAACCTTATTGGAATGGGGAGTTGATTATATCGAGATTGTTAATGACGATTCTCTCCCAGAAAATGTCTTTGATCAAGAATCCTATGATTTTTGTACGAAACATAATAGAGAAATTGGAATGCTTACCGGAACAGATATGCATAGTCCCGTTAAATTGCTAAGTGGGGGAGTTCACGGCTGGACATTATTAAAGCTTAAAGAATTTACCGAGGAAGCGTTATTAGAAGAATTAAAAAAGAAACAAACTAAGATTTTATATTCTGAAAAACCATATCTGGATCCAGGTCTTCATAGATCTTAAATTAGGTTATGAAAAAGTATAACCATAGGAGTGTGGAAGCTACGGCAGCTACTCCCCAGAATAGAACTTTATAAATCTCGAATATATCTTGAGTCAATTTCTCGTCTTGAAGATCATAGGTAGGAAAAATATCATATATTCTTTCTTGTTCAATCATTTCATAAATTTTCTCAACTTTTTTTTCCTTCTTTATCATTTCAGGCTCTTCATTATAGGGAACTTCTTCGTAATTTTTAAATTCTTTTTCTGAGATCACTTTCTTTTCACTCCCTTTTCTTTTTTTTATTATTTTATTTCTTCAATTTTAATGAACTTTCATGAGTTTTGAAATGTTCATATTATGAATAGTAAACTACCTATTTAAAGGTTCCTCATTTTTTATGAAACTTCACATGATATGAAAAGTTTAAAAACTCTAAAAACAATATAGAATTAATGAATTCAAACCAAGCGCCAGATTACGATTTTAGATTTAGAGGAAAAATCAAAGATTACGAAAAAACTCTTATTAAATTTTTTATAGATATTGGTAAGAACAAAGATACACCTGCAAAGATCCAAGAGATTCTTGGATATTTAATCATTCACGATAAGTTATCTCAATCTAATTTGAAAGAACTAACTGGGTATTCTTCTGGTACAATTTCAGCAACACTTGGAAATTTAGTTGAGCTTGGCGTAGTACAAAAAGAAAGAATAGCATCGAGTAATATGAATCTATATTCAAAGATTGGAGATCTTCCAAAAATATTTGAAACATCTAGCGAGGTTTCAATTGAGCAGTTTACTTTAATTTCTAAATTTATGGAAAATAAATTGAACGAATTGGAAGAATATAAAGGCAAAGAAGGTTACAAAAATCTTCGCACTCAATTAAATGTGTTATTAGATGGATATAAAAAGGTTATGAAGATTACGCCTTCGATGACTAAAATGTTAAGCGATAATTGATAATTGATAATTGAAAAAAGGGAAGTGTAAGGAAATGGAAGATGAAGAAGATACTTATGACGATAAGGTAAGAAAAATTGAGAAAGAAATCGTAGAGCATCTGATTAAATCTCCAATTTACTCTACTAGAAACGAAATTACTACTAAAATCTTAATCTATATAATGTTAAGAAAGGAAATAACCCAACATCTCCTTAAACATCTCACTGGTTACTCGTCTGGGAAAATCTCACAAGAACTAAATAATCTTGTAGATTCAGGAATGATTATTAGAAAGAAAATCCCTGGTATTCGTAGAAAAGTATATACTTTCGAATCAGTTGAACAGATTTCTACTGCTAGAATTAAAAACATCATCGCTGCGATGCTTAAGTGGCAAGATCACCTTGATAAAATGAAAAATGAAATGGAAACTAAGCGCAGTAAACTTGAAACAATGAATGGTTACGATAATGTCATGAAAGTTATAGACTTCTATCTACCAGCAATTAAAATATATGAAAAATTTTCCGAAAGTTTAGAAATAAAGTAAAAAAAAATTAAACGGGAATATCTCGCTTATTAAATATAAACACTGATAAGCCTACCATACATGCTGAATATCCCGTTAGAATTAAAATGTTTAGGAGAACATTATCCCAGACATGGTTTACAAGCAAATTCGATGTTTCAAAATAATAAAATATACTCAAAAATTTCATGCCTTGGACTGCTTCTGGAAACGCTTCCCAGAATATCCCTACAATATAAAAAAAAACTATAACAGCAAAGCTAAAGGTAAGTGCACGCCGTGGACGGAGAAATGTCGAAAAGAATAACGATGTACTAATCAATGCAACTAAAAATACAAAAAGCCATAGGAACACCGCGTATATCTCGTTAAAGTATACTTCGCTCGGAACTATAGTTGGAAAAGCAAAAACACCAATAAGAACTCCTAGACTTGAAAAAGCAACAAGAATAAACGCAGTTATTACATGCCGCACATATTTACCTATTACAAATTTCCACCGCTTAATAGGTTTTGACAAAATAATATCAACTGTTTTATCCTCGATTTCTTTGGGTATATCCTGCGCTGCTTTTATTATAAAATAGAAACCAAAATAAAACCAAGTCATTGAAAAGAGATATACGTTCAAAAAACCTCCAAAAGTTGTTAATGCGATATATTTTCCAACCATTGCGACAATTGCTTCAGGATAGCTTGCAAGTAACGCTTCCATATCTTCAAAGAGCGTAGGATCGTAGATAGCCATGAATGCTAGAAAAAATAATCCAAATAATAAAGCAAGAATTATAATTCCTTTAATGCTATACCTTATCTCTTTTAAGGTAGTTTGAATCACCTTCAAACAATTTCACCTCCTTTTTGATTAGAATCTTTATAATATTCCAGGAAGATATTGTCCAAAGTTGAGTGTGTAATGGTAAAGTCTTTAATGGGCATTCCCGCCCAATTATTTTTACTTAAATACTGCAATATGTCGCGAGACTGGTTATAAGGGAGAAGAAATTCGATTCTTTTTTGATAATTTTGCTTTAAGATCGCCTCAGGAAATTCTGATAGTAGAAACGACTTAAATTCCAATAAACCTTTATTGTTTTCAAAATCTAGCTCAACTCGTTTTAAACTCTTCTTTTTAAGCTCCTGAACACTGGAGACTTCTACAATTTTACCGTTTTTAATAATGGCAACTTGATCGCAAAATTTTTCAATTTCGGGAAGCACATGACTAGATACAAAAACGGTACAATTAGACTCTTCTTGGCGTTCAGCAATTATCCTATAAAATTCAGATTGCATTAAAGGATCTAGACCAGAGGTTGGCTCATCCATAACTAGAATGTCGTATTTACCCATTAAGGCGGTTAAAACACCTATTTTCTGTTTGTTTCCTTTACTGAGCACACCCATTTTCCGATCCATTTCAATTTCAAGTCTTTCTGTGACATCCTTAATGAATTTCCAGTCGATTTCAATATCAAAGAGTTTTGCAAAATATTTTACTAACTGTTCTGCTGTCATGTATTTATAGAGCCCAAGCTCACCTGGAAGGTACCCAATTTGGTTTCTAAATTTAACATCCTTTTTCGGGTTAATTTCTTCGCCATTGATCATAGTTATTCCACTGTCGATATTAAGAAAACCTAAAATACATCTAATTGTCGTCGTTTTTCCTGCACCGTTCGGTCCTAAAAATCCATATCTTGCTCCTTTTGGAACTTTGAGTGAAATTCCGTCAACCGCTTTAATCTTTCCTTTGTTATAATATTTTTTTAGATTTTTTATTTCGATCGCATTCAATTTTCTTTCACCTTTTTTGAAAATTGTTTTATTACCATGATACTAAATATTTTTTACACTTATAAACATTTTCATTTTTAGTGAAAATGAAACATAAAAAGTTCATGAATTTTGAAAATACTTAATAATAAGTATTCCCATATTATATCTAAGGAATATTAAATATCGTAGCCAGATTTCATAACCTTTATAGATGCAAACTAATTCAGAAAAATTTAAGCATATTTTGGAATTAACTAAGGCTATAATTCAAAGTTATTTAAGTCAAAACAAAGGTAGAAATATTAATTACTTAAAAGAAACAATAAAAGATTTCCTCACAAATCCAATTTGGGAAAATGATTCATTGTATCAATTAAAAACAAGTTTTAAAGACCTTGAGGTTAACGATGAAGAAACCGAGGCATTATGGAATGCCATGGAAGAAACATTTGATCTCTGCTATGCACAACATCTAAAAAGCAAATCACACATATATGAAGGGAAAGTTAGGGTTTATGAAAAGCGTTTAATAGAAATTCTGGTTGATGCTGGTAAAATCAAAGGTCAGAACGCTGTTTTTGGCTCTATTGTTGGTTATTTACTACTCCATGAAAGTTTAACTCAAACACAACTTAAAGAATTAACAGGGTTTTCAAAAGGCGCTATCTCTCAGAGTTTAAAGATCTTATCGAGTGCTCCTGCAATAAAAAAAGAACCTTTAGAAGGAAAACGCGAATATCTCTATACCTTAGGAACTAATATGGCTGATATTGCCTCTAACATTGGATCTTATAAATCTGAATCTAATGAACGCGCAATTGAATTCTTATTAAGTAAGGTTCAAGAATTAGACAAAAATAAAGATAAAAACGGCTATAATATACTCTCAAAAAGAGTAACTGAAATGATTAACTTTTTTGAATATAATGTAAAATTGCTAGAAAAGATTAATGAATCAACTTTTATAAAAGAGCTTAGGGAGGATAAGACTTGAATACAATCGAAGAATTTGATGACGAAATACGAGTGATTGAAAAGGACATCTTTAAATTCCTCACGTCCTATTCCCTTTTTATCGGGCAAAAAACTACTTTTATAACAATTAAAATTTATTTTATTACCCGAAAATCCTTAACTCAAGAAAAATTGCAAGAGCTTACTGGATTCTCGCGAGGAACAATATCACAAGAAGTTAAAAAATTAATTTCTATGGATCTAATCGAAAAGACTGGTGTGTCTAACACTGGGGAAATTACTTATTCAATGAGAAATCCAATTGTAGCCTTTATTCATTCGTTCAGAGACCTTACAAGCGACATCTCAAAATTCGCTAAAAAAATAAATACAATTAAGGAAGATATTGATAAGGAAAAGGTTTCTATAGAAGATATGCATGGTTTTGACAAGGTCTATCAATTAGTCAATGTACTGGCGAATTCCATACCTTTTTCTCTCGAATTGATAAAAATGATTGAAAAAGAATTGATTAATTATCAAGGCGAATAATAAAATTATAAATAGCTTTAGAAATTTAATCATTAAAAAAATTCATAATTAAAAGTGTAACTTAAATTTTGGATGAAAATTTTAAATGGGAGTTCCCATATCCCTCTAGAAGAATGCCAGTATTAGCCAAAAATATAGTTTCTACATCTCAACCTCTTGCCTGCCAAGCTGGATTAAGTATGCTTAGAAAGGGAGGAAATGCCATAGATGCGGCTATAGCAACTGCAATAACGCTTACTGTGGTTGAACCCGTTAATAATGGGATTGGAAGCGACGCATTTGCAATCGTTTTTGATGGAAAAAAAATAGTAGGGATAAATGCTTCAGGTAAATCTCCTTCAGGTTGGACCGTAGAACATTTTTCTAAATATAAAGCTATGCCATTATTGGGATGGGATTCTGTGACGATTCCCGGGGCTGTTTCCGCCTGGGTTGCTCTGTCCAAAAGATATGGGCAATTAAATTTTAAAGAGTTGTTTGAACCAGCAATTCATTATGCTGAAAAAGGTTTTTTAGTGTCACCAATAACAGCAAAATTATGGAATCAATTAGCGGTAATGTATAAATCACGGAGATTTCCTGAGTTTCATGAGACTTTTTTACCTGCTGGGAGGGCT
>JABXKD010000082.1 GCA_013375475.1 Promethearchaeota archaeon | reverse complement strand
GGAGTTTCAACACCTTATACGCAGAAAACATATAATATAAAAGTGAAAGATCAAGAACCAATTACCTTCGTAGTTAACTATACCGTTCATGGTCCTGTGTTCAGTGAGTTTATTGATTATGGACTATCTTCATCCTTAGGAGACATTGTATTAGCACCAAAGTGGACTGCGCACGGTTATTTTTTCAACATTCTTGGCGGTGAAGGGTTTGATAGAGCAAGTAATAGGGCAGAGTTTGACGAAGGTTCAAAATATTGGACTCTTCTTGCTCAAAATATTGTATACGCCGATGTAGATGGAAACATTGCAATTAGACCAACAGGTAAAGTGCCGATTAGAGACGATTCCAGAATTCCTCCAGGACATTTTGGAAATGGAACGCTCCCATATAACGGTTCAAACGGTGAAGGAGAATGGATTGGATACATCCCCTTTGAAGAATTACCTAATTCTCTTAACCCATCGCAAAAATATTTAGCTTCCGCAAATCAAATTGTCGCTGGACCGGAATACAAAAAATATTTTCTACAACAAAACGAATATGCAGATGGATACAGAGCAAGAAGAATAAATGAACTTCTTATGAATGCGGCTGATGGGTCGGTGAGTATAGAGACTATGAAAAATATTCAAAACGATGTTAACTCAACAGCAGCCAGAGCATTTGTTCCAGAGCTCATTGAAGTTATACACGATTATTATGGCTCTACAATTCCGACGAAAATCAATAATGTTCTCACGGTATTAGAAAGTTGGGGTTTTATAATGGATAAAGATGAAAGCGCACCTACTATTTATCGTAAGTGGAGAGATTTTTTCCAAGATTTTACATTCGACGACGAATCTATATCTTATGGGACAAATCTTCGCTCTAGAATTGTAGTTTTGGAGTATTTAATGAAAGAAAATGAAACTTCTCATTGGTTCAATGATATTTCCACGCCTGAAAATGAAATAAGAGATGATATTATGATGCAAGCATTGAATGCCACTATAGACTGGTTAGAAGATTTTTACAATTCAGAAGACCCCACAACTTGGAGGTGGGGTGATCTCCATAAACTTTACTTCACCTCTCTTACTCAGTTAGATTTCTTAAGCAAAGGTCCTTATGAAGCCGATGGGGAAGGGTATACGATCAATCCTTCTGGAGTAAACATTGATAATGGAGTAGGATATGCAAGGGGTGGAGCTTCTGAAAGATTAATTATCGACTTTAGCAACTTAAATAATTCTTTAAGCGTAATTCCATCCGGTCAACGAGGTCTTTCAAATTCAAAGCATTATTCAGATCAGCTAGAACAACTTTTCTTACAAGGAAAATATCACTATCAATACTTTACGAACACCGCATACAACTTTCCTACTAGCGCACTTGAATCAAAATTATTTTTCTTCCCAATTGGAGGTTAAAAGCATGGAAGAGGATAACAGAAATTTCTATATAAGTGTATTTGTAGCCATTTGTCTCACTATGCTATTGACCTTAATTCCAATTTGGCAGCTAATAATTATTCCAGGTATAATTGCAGGGATGATTAATAAGTCCTTAAAACATGGAGTATTAAGCGGTTTTTTAGGAGTAACTCTCTCCTGGGGACTATACATTTTAATCGGAACGATTTCCAGAAATGTTTATGCATTGCTTGATCAACTTGGAGGCTTAATCTTTGGAGAGGGTTTTGGGTGGGCATTTATAGTACTAATACTATTATTAGCAGCAATTTTTGGAGCAATTGGTGGAGGAATTGGTAATGGTTTGATGGCGTTAATTAAGATGTATCTTGAAAAACATCCTTCTAGAGATTCAAATGCAGAATAATTGTAATTTATAGAAGAAAACCGAGAATTAACCTTTTTTTTCTTTCAGGTTTAAAATTTGTAATTTGAAAAAACATATTAGTTTTCTAATCTAAAAGGGAAGCAATTCTATTGGAAACGCTTTGGATATTTAGAAACACCATTCCTAAACTAGAATTAGGACTACACAAAGTGCATAAAATAGCGTTCTCACCTGCTCTAGAGAGGATTATAATTCCGTTTAAACCCTCGATAAGAATCCTTTTTAATTCACCCCTATCAAGTTCCTCAACTGCTCGTTCTGAAACGCTCTGAATGGCCGCAGACATGGCCGAAACAATTCCATCATTCACATTTCTGCTTAGAACTGAACAAATTGGGAGCCCTTGAACACTAACTATGGCGGAACCTTCTATGTCACTATTCACCGCAGAAAGTTTTCTTAGTAAATCCGTGAGCTCACTAATATTTTCAGACAACCAATACTGCCTCCCTAATTTTTGACGAAGGTTTTATTAACTTAAATGTATTTTCACTCAATTGTAAATCAACCTAATGAGTGATTAATTCATAACTTATATGATCTATTAAAATTAACTTAATTTAATTATTAATGTTTACCTTATTTTTTCTATTTTATTAAGTTTAATATCCTTATTTAAAAAATATTTTTATCAACTTTTACATTACTTATTTTAATGACTGAGAATAATAATTTAAAAAATCAATCTGCTAAAAAAACCAATCAAGAAGAAGCAGATAAAGAAGAAGAAGAGAAAAAAAATAAAATCGAATCTCTAATTAAAGCGGGAAACATCGCTCAAGAAGTAAAAAAATTCATTAAACCGCAAGTAAAGGTTGGAACGAATGTTTTCGATTTAGTAGAAAAAACAGAAGCTAAAATTATCGAATTAGAAGGAGGTTGGGCATTTCCCGTTAATGTGAGTATTAATAATATCGCTGCTCACTACACTTCTCCCATAAAAGATGACGAACTCACTATTGAAGATGGAGATATCGTTAAAATCGATTTGGGTGTGCATATTGATGGATACATTGTAGATACTGCTTTTACTAAAAGTTTTAGCGATGATACAGCTCTTGAAAACATCATTCAGGCAACAGAAATCGCTTTAGAAGCTGCAAAAATGATGGCTAAACCTAAGATAAATACGAAAGAATTGGGTAAAAAAATTGAAGCTATCGTAAAGGGTTTTAAATATAATCCAATTAAAGAACTGGGCGGACATCAAATTGAAAGGTGGACAGTTCATGGAAAAAAACGACTTCCCGAATTAGGTACTCAAAGTGGTGATATAATGGAAGAGGGTGAAGTTTATGGTTTAGAGATATTTGCATCAACGGGAGAAGGTACAGTTCACAATACTAATTCTTCCTATATTTACGAATTGAATCCATATGCAGGAAGAGTACCATTACGAAGAAAAACTTCTAAACAGATTTTAGGCCATATCAATAAGAATTATAAAACGCTCCCTTTTGCAGAAAGATGGTTGGCAAAAGACTTTAGAATGGGAGTTGCGTTTGGGCTTCAAGAGCTAATTCAGCAGGGGAAAATACAAGTACATTATGTATTAGCTGAACAAAAAGGAGAATTCGTTGCGCAAAGCGAAGAAACGATATTAATAACTGAAGATGGATTTAAACAGCTCACCTAACGATGTGAGATTTAATTAGAATCTTGTTAGACTTCATATGAAAAAGCTAAAAATTTGTTTGATCTCTTTAACAGTATCTCCTGATAGTGCTGATGGAGAAGCTAAAGTAATCAGAGCACTTTTTGAATATTTGAAACAACAAGGTCATGACGTAACACTAATTACTGGTAAGTGGAACAAAGATTTAGAAGATCCAAATATAATCCAATTTACTCTCATCAAAAGGAGGTTTTTTTGGGTTCCCCACTTTTATTATAAAGTAATTAAATTCTTAAGAACTAATAGTTTCGATATTATACACGCGAACAGCCCTAAAGCCGCATTACCAATCTTTTTAGCAGGACGAAAAAGTTTCATTTGTACGATTCATGATTTTACCCCTTTTGAAACAAAACTTACAAAAATACCCATAGAAAAATTGTTAATAAAATTTATTTCAAAAAGAGCTACAATAATAACGACTGTTTCAAATTTTGTTAATAGGCAATTCCAGCATTATATTCCAAGAATCACTCAAAATAAAATTGCAACTATATATAATGGTATCGAAGAGAAATATAAACCTTATCCAGTTGAAGCTCAAAAATTAAAGGAAAAATTAAAGATTCAAGGACCTGTGTTGTTGTATATCGGAAGAATTACACCTTACAAAGGAGTAGCTGATATAATAAAAGCCTACGGAATAGTTAAAACTGAAATTCCTAATGTTAACTTAGTCATTGGGGGGAAACCAGATTATCTGATGGAAAAGGAATACAAAAATTGGAAAGAAATCTATAAGGAAGTTCTATTTATGGGATATTTACCCGAAGATGAAGTACCTTATTATTTTTCAATGGGAGATATTTTTCTTACTTATTCTTCATCATCCGAAGGATTTGGTTTAACTCCTTTAGAAGCTATTTCCTGTGGAACTCCAGTTATATGTTCCTCAATTTTGGTATATAGAGAAATATTAAGAAATAATGCCTTATTCGTCCCTCCTAGAGCTCCTCTAAAATTAGCTGAAAAAATAACGACTCTACTCAACGATAATGAATTAAGGAACAATCTAGTAGAAAATGGCCAAAAATTTGTCAAAAATTACAGCTGGAACACAGTTGGAAAAAGATTAGAAAAGGAGTATAGAAGATTTTTAAATTACTAAGATTAATCAATCAAATTCTCCTTAACAAAATTAAAGCAGATATCATTTGGGTTTTCAAACTTTTTAATCTTCTCTTTGAATGAATTATTAAACCTATCAGAATTTGGCTTTGATGAGATAATCTCAATAGATTTCTTTACGATTTCTTCGCACTCTTTTATATGCAGCAAGGGAAAACCATTGTTGATTAAAAAATGCTCTTGGGGGGCTGAATCCCCGGGAAAATATTCTATACTCGGTACATTTAACAGGCTAGATTCACGAACAATTGTTCCCCCTCCACTGATTACTAAAGCACCATAATAACATAAATCCACCATATCAGGCATGTACCTTGCAATTACAATGTTGGAATTATTAATATAATTTTTTAACTTCTTTTTAAGAAACATTTCTTGTTTTTCTGTTCTAACAATTAAAAAATACTTCAAATCCGGAAATTTCGTAAAAATGGGTGGAAAGAATTGACTAATTAATGACTCTTCCGGTTTAAGTTTATCAATAAAATAACTAGCAAAGCTAGGTTCACTTCGAATAATTACAAATCTCCCTTTTTCCAGAGAATGTTTTTCAAGAATTTTAGGATTAGGTTCGTATTCTGAAAGCCAAGCAATTTCATCTATACCGTTATATTTGATTAGTTTATCCGGATTGGCGTGAAGATTGATATATAATTCTTCAGGAATACACGCTGGAATTATTATCTTATCTAAATAAGGAAATATTAATTTACACACTGGGACATTTCGTGGTTCATCGTTGTACCCTATTGAAGGGATTTTTAATCCGTATGAGATTCTGGCACCCTCCACAGAAGAAAAGGTGATAAAATAATCCGGTTTAAACTTAGTAACAAAAGGAAATAATTCGGCCAAGCGGTGTATATAAGTTTCCAATTTATCTTCTAATTTTTCGCCACCGTGTTTCCCTACTTTCTGATAATTAATATTTAAATCATCTAAAATTTGAAAAGTTGAATCGTAATCTCTAGCAGTAACTAAAAGCTCTGCATCTTCCCGTTGAAACTTCTTTAACAGAGAATAAAACATAATTGCTGTTTTTGGTTCTTCGATATCAATCCAAATTTTTTTATTAATTAAACTCATTTTTCACACATTTTATTTAAAATAAATTCGAACAATTAATAGAATTAGGGCTTTAAATAATTATTTCCAATCTTCAGGTTTTTTCTTTAATAATTTAGCAGGATTTCCTATAACAATATCGTTCTCATTAGTGTTCTTTGTAACCACACTACCCGCTCCAACAATAGTTCCCCTTTTTAATGTAATTCCTGGTAAGATTACTGAGTTAGCTCCTAATGAAACATCATCTTCGATATTGGGGCCAATTAAATCGTAAATTTTACGCATCATATATTTATCATTTGTTAATTTACTAAATGGTCCCATAAAAACATTGTTTCCAATTTTACAATATAAGGGGATATAAACTCCCGTTTGAATACTTACATTTTCTCCAATAATTGTATTTCCATCAATAACCGTGTTTGTACCTACTATTGTATTACTACCTATAGTAGTTTTCTCTCTAATCATAACATTATGTCCGGTTTGGCATTTTTTACCAATGTTCACTTCTGAGTAAATTATCGTACCCGCTCTAATGGTGCAATCTTCTCCGATCGTAATTAAAGGACTTTCATAATCGGTTATCTCCTGCTTATCTTTTACTATTTTTGATAAATCACTTCTTTGTGGATGCCCAACGATGCAATTCTCACCTACATATGTACCTGCTTGAATCAATGCTTTTCCATAGATCTTGACGCCCTTTGAAATATAAACATCACTCTCAATTTTAACTCCATTCCCAATTGCTGTATAACTATCAATATATGCATTTTTATGTACAACTGCGTTTTGATGTATAAAAGAGTTATAATTTCGTTCTAGATTCATTTAGTAGCTTCACTTTTCGTTAGTTTTTAACTTTAATTGATTTATATATGAATTAATATTAACTTCTTCATTTTTCGCATATACATGGAGAAGAACTGCACTTTTTACATTTATTTGGATATTTATTAAATATAGCATTTTCTATGTCAATATCTAAAATATTAGCAACAGAAATCGCCCATGCGATAATGTCTGCTAACTCTTCAGATGCTTTCTGCTTATCTATATTTTTTGAATTTAATACGGTAGCTAATTCCCCTATTTCTTCTACTAACCAAATAAAGGTAGATTTTATTCCTCTATTCATGTCATTTTGAAGATAAAGATCTTTTAATAAATTTTGAAAATTTGATATTTTCATAATCTAAACAATTTATTTGTGAAGAAAAAGGATTACGATGGAGTAAATAACCAATTAAAAACCCCCAACCAAGCTAATATTACAATTAAAATTAAAGATACAGAAAAAATCACAGTAGTTATTGGACTAACTTTAATTCCAATTGAACTATCTTCAAAAAATCTCATTAAACCAGCACCTCCTAAGGGCATTGGGGCGTTACCACTTCTTCTTTTTTTACGTCTTGATTGACTGCGTTGCGACGACATTAATCTACTATCACAATACTTAATATTAATTAAATAAAATTAAAACATCAAAAATAATAAGTCTTATCTTGAATTATAAAAAAAAATATAATAAATTTTTATTAATGGTATTAATTATTGTTAGTTAATTTGAGTTAGATAAGGTATTTTATTATGAGAAAAAGAGCTAAAATAATTCTAATTATTGGATTCTTATCGTTTGTTTTTGTATTTCAATATTTTGGTGAAGAATCAATATATCATTATCAAGATCAAAATGAAATCGAAGTATCCAAACTATCAAGTAGTATGGAGGGAGTAGAAGAAATATTAATAACACAAGTTTTACGACGTACTAATTTAAGCGCAAACGGTTTAATAAATATAATAGATAGATTGACAATTTTAAATGAGAATGACAATCCAATTCATTCAATCCTAATAGGAATACCCTTGAAGGACTCAAGTAAATTAATTTACATAAGTGCTAGGAGTCATACAGAAAACACATTGATAGCTGAAAGATCATATGGAGTGTTGGGAAGTTATGAGATGATAAAAATCTATTTTGATTCACCTCTTTTGCCATCGCAAGAAACATCCATAATATTTAAGCAAAGCTACACAGATCTATTATCCTATGAATTTAATGACCTTGAAGAGGGGATAACTCAAATAATAACTATGAATGGATTATTATTTCCAATATTACCATATAGATGTGAAGGAGAAGTAAAATCAATATATTTAATACCTCCGCTAACGGAACTACATACTCGTAAACAATTTGAAGGAATGGGTCAGGTCGTTGGTACCAATATATTATATGATTTAGACCAAAGTGTATCTATTAACCATCTAGATCCCTTTTTGGAAAATTTAAACGAAAACAATGAAACCTTTGTGGCAATAAAGACCTTACAAATGACCAGATTAGAAATAGAAGAAATAAATAGAAACATAATAATCTCTCCATGGGGTATTATTAAAAATACTGAAGAAATTACTATAGAAAATATAGGAATTGTAGATGTCGCTTTATTCTCAATAAACATACCTATAGACGCAAAGAACGTAAGAATCTATGATGATTTAGGTGAATTATTTGGTGAGATAGTGGATTCAGAAACAGACTCTTCAAAGAAAGTATTATCCATTCAATTATATCAAAATCGAGTTTCTTTAACACCAGGTTCAAAATTTATATTTTTCATTGAATATAATTTGCCACATGAACAATACATTTCTTACAACTGGTTCCAACAGTCCATCTCAATCGATCTTCTGACGACAAATTACGATTTTTTAATTCATGAGCAAACAACTAATATAGTAATTGAAGCTTGTGGCACAATAGATTACACATCTTCTCCACCAGAAGCTATATTGAAAACTGTCGGTTCAAGAGTTCTAGTTTATAGTTCGGAAAATACAAGCCCCTTTGAAAAAAGCCCAATTCTGTTTACATACACAATAGATATCTTTGACTTAGTTCTTAGACCTATTATCTTTATTATGATTATAGCATTCTTGTCATCAGTATTCGTTCTTATCATAAAAACTCGAAAGAGAGACGAAGATTTGTCAACATTCAAAAAAGAGTTCATCCCTACGAGCGAAATTAGAGAATTCTGTTCTTTATACGAAGAAAAAAATGCGTTAATTTTAGAAATTAGAAAAGTAGAGAATGAAACAAAACGTAAAAAAGTTGCTAAAAAAACATATAAAAATCTATTAACTAAAAATACAGCAAAAATAGACCAAATTAAAGAAGAAATCCTCCCATTTAAAAAAATATTGATGGAATCAAGCGATACATACAATAATCTTATAAAAAAGCTCGATATATTAGATGCTGAGAGAATAAGTGTTAACGATAGTATAAACCTCTTGGAATCTCGATATAAAAGGGGTAAACTACCTTCCAAAGCAGCTTATCAGAAGTTATCCGATGATTTTTTCAATAGAAGAAAGAAAATTGATAGGACGATAGACAAATACATTCAACAACTTAGAAGTTATTTATTATAACTAACAAATCAACCGGTGGTTTAATGAAACCGTGGTTATGCGATATTTTAGCTTGCCCAATAGATAAGTATTTTCCTTTAGAGTTATTTATCTTCTCATTTGAAACTAAGGATGAGGAGTTTAAGGATATTTTAACTATTTATGAGGAAAGACATATCGATCGTATTAAAGATGAAAATATTATCGAAATTCAAGAAGAAAAAGGAGTTATTTATTTAAAAGACGACATTGTAATAGAAAAAAGTACTGTTGATAATTATTTAAATTCAATAATATCTAGTATAGAGGAAGTCGAGAATTTACACGATAAATCTACACTTAAATTTAGTAAACAATGTTTTAACATACTCAGAGGGGAATTAAAAAACAAGATAGGAAAGTACGCTGATATTAGTATCAATAATTTTGAAAAAATTGAGTCTATCTTTCCTGAGTTATATTTTTTAAATAAAATTAAAACTGAAACTGAAATCAAAACGGGATTGTTATTCTGTGCAGAATGTAAGAGATGGTATCCAATAATCGATACGATACCACAAATGCTTCCAGATGAATATAGAGACGAAAAAGCAGAAATTGAATTCCTTAAAACCAATAAAGATTTATTAGATTCTACATTTTTTAAACAAAATTTAAAACCTTATAGCATATAAGTTATAAAAACCTAAGCCCGGTGGTGTAGTGGCCAAGCATCTGGGGCCTTGAACCCCGTGACCACGGTTCGAAAAATATCGAGTAACCTCGGTAATCGAAATTCCGTGCCGGGCTATTTTTTACTTTTCTCTGATAAACATTATTTTATCAATATTATGTAAGAGTTCAAGTGTTCTTTAATTTTTGAGTAAAATTAATTATGTTATAACTTTTTTAATATCCTAAATTACAAATAACAAATTATATTAGAACAAAATTAATTTTTTGTTAATACAAATTAAATGCTTAAAAATACATCGAGTAGTAATGATTCGAATTTCTGATATAAATTGGGGTATTGTCGAAACCATTTATTTAATAATTATTTTTATCGTGGGATTTGTTATTACAATGCTAATTATCCCTCCTTTAATCAAATTTATGAAAAAGAAAGATTATATTGGTATTGATATTCATAAAAACTCAAGAACAAAAGTTGTCGAATCTGGTGGAATTGCCTTTATTTTTGGAATTTCGTGCACTTCTGTTTTATTAATTGTATTTTTTCCAAGCTTCTTTAATGAAACATTAATATTCATTTTAACTGTAGTTTTATCTGGCGTTATAGGTTTTATTGACGATAGGATCAGACTAAAATCGAGATACAAGGTAATTTTAACAATTTTTACTGGGATTATTATTTTCCTGGCAAATTTATTTGGGTTTGTAAGTATCGAATCACCCACAATTCCTTTCCTAGGAAAATTAAGATTAAGTTTAATATATCCAATAGTAGTTCCTATAATTGTTGCAGTATTTACAAACACTTTGAATATGTTAGAAGGATATAATGGGGAGGGATCGGGTACATCCATAATTGCTTTAAGCTTTTTGTTTATCTGTTCATTGATATGGAACTCGGCAGAAGGAATGCTATTTACGATAATTTCATTAGCAGTTCTAGTACCTTTTTACTTATATAACAAGTTTCCAGCGAAAATTTTTCCTGGAGATGTTGGAACACTTAGTATCGGGGCTATGTTTGCTGGTATTGCATTGTTCGGATCTCTTGAAGCTGCAGTATTTTGTACCCTTTTAATTCACATTTTTAATAGCTTTTATGTTCTGTATTCAGTAAAAGGATTTCTCGAGAGCAGTGAAATTTTAGATAATAAAAGTGACATCTTAATGATGGAAGATGATTTTATAAAAGCATCCGATCATAAAAGCGCTGCTTTAACTCTACCGAGATTATTATTAGCGAAAGGACCTTTAAGAGAACCGGAGTTAGTAAAGAATATTTACATCATTTCAATTATCTGTGGTTTTTTTTCCATTTTAACTACTTTATTAATGGTGATAACAACAGGGAATCAAAATTTTACCATCTTCATTATCGTAACCATTATATTTGGATTTATTACAGCTATTATGTTGTATCTATTTCCAAGAATAAGAGGTATTGTAATTCTGATGGTAGTTTTAATAGTAATTGGATATATTTATCTCGTGTGTATAGATTTGTTCATAATGCCATTAGATCTTGTAGATATTAATATTTTAGGCTTAATTCTACCGACAAATATTCTCATTTCTCTAATTCTAGTTATTCCGGGGTTGTTGGTGTGGTATTATGTTACAATTAAATATTTTTGGTTTGAGATAAAAAAAATGAAGACTTCACTACAGAGTAAGAATGATAGTTCAACAATGATTAATTAAAAATTGAATATTTAAGGATTAATTGATGAAAATTTGAAAAAACTCACCCGCTTTAGCCTGTTATTTCTCTATTTAGTAACTTCCATAGTATTTTCTACAATTTCGTATTTCTTATTTTTTAGAATTAATATATCCCCGCTTTTAAATGACTGGACTTTCTATGTAATGCTTATTTTTTACTTGTTATCCCTCGAAGAAGTATACAGATGGGCAAAAAATGGTAAAAGGAGCGAAATGAGCGACTTTGTTGCTATTCTATTCTTTTTTTTTCTGATATTCTTTTTCTCAAAAGATATCCTCACTTCAATTATGGGCGCTTTTTCAATTTATTTATGGTTCGGGGTTCTTGAATTAAAAGATTATCCCGTTTTAAATAAGATTTTAATAATTTCATTAGTAACTTATAATATAATTTTCATTTCAGGAATAATTTCAACTGTTTTGGGTGATCCTAATGTCCTTGAAACCACTTTTTCATTTTCCTTCTGGATTATTCTTGGATTAGGCTTCATTTTATTTGGTCGTAAGTATATTGTTATATGGAGATTCATGTCTCCTGAATACTTGACATTATTTTTGTATATAATTGCCTGGTTAGTTATTGTTATAATCAACACAATATCTCCTCTTAATATTATCTCGCAAAAAGCGTTGCTTTTCAATTCTTTCTCCATCTGGGAACTTTTCATGAATGTATATACTATGCTAATAGCAATAAATTGGATGATTTATTTCATTTCTGGACCAATTTTAGATTTTATGCTTGGTATTAAACCACTAAAAGATAAAAGATTACTAGACCTAATTGATAAAGTGAAGTTAGATGTCGGCATAAAAGGAAAAGTAAAGGTTGGGATAGGAAACTATCCAATATTAAACGCTATGGCTTATGGTTCATTCTTCGATAAGCGAATCGCTCTAATAGCAGAAGATTATAAATTAGTACCTGAAGATGAAGTTAAGGGAATTGTTGCTCATGAATTAGCACATACGAAGGGAAAACACACTTTAATCTTAACTTTTATAACGACTGGAGATTTAATCTTTAGAATGCTATTTGGTATTCCTGCTACATACTACGATTATACATTTGGAGACCCTCAACTTCCATTTGTCTTTTATATTCTATTAAACTTACTAATATATGTAATTCTGTTTATGTTTGTCAGAATCTTAGAAGGCAAAGCCGATCAAAAAACAAAAAGAATTGGATACGCAAAAGAACTTGTTAAAGCCCTTTACAATTTAGAAAGCTTCTATGCTACTGGGCGTGAATTTGGATTGAATACGATGCTATTATGTGAAGAAAAAATTACAAAAAATAACGAAATCTTAAATTACTTAGACACAGCAGATTACATTAACAAATCTATAATAAAACCAAAAAGAGGTTCTCTTGTTAGCAATATTATTAACTCTCATCCACTAACATACCATAGAATTGCTGCTATTCTAGATGATACATTAAAACCAACAAAAGAAATGCTTCTCCCTTTTTTATGTTTAAAAAAATCAAACCAAAAATATTATGCTCAATTATTTGATAACGCACGTATTAAATTCAAAAATATCGCTAGCGAAAAATTTAAGGAGCATTTTAATATTAAAGATATTTCTGCCTATATGCGAAATATTAATAGAATTGAACTCTATAAACTAGAAATTGATAAAGATTTTATGTTTAAACATAAGGTTACAGACGAAATTGTTGTAGGTAAATTAGAAAGCGTAGGATTTAATGATGATGTATGCGAAATCGATGAATATATTGTGAAAGAATTTAAAACTAATAATAAAATCCATCTAAATTCTTCGGAATACTCAAAAACTCAAATTTCACTAAAAGAGAATTATTTTTGGAAAAAAGAGGGAACTCTAAATCTTATAGACATAGATATAAAATCAGATCAAAAGAAATCTGCATATGTCTTTTTAGATGAAAATGGTAATAAAATTATTAAACGTATAAAAAAAACAAAACTACCCAATTCTATAGCATCATTACAAACGTTCTCCAATAAAGATATTTTTTTTAATACAAAGGGAGAAACAATAATACTTCGATGTTCAAATGTAGAAATTTCAAAGAAATTTAAAGACTCTAAGTTATTTTTTGAATCGCTCCCTCAAAATGATGAAAGTAATAAATTCCAATTTAAACTAAAGAATTTGATAATAAAACCTAGGAATATCTATATAACGATAAGCAGGAAAGAAACGGGTCGAAATTCAGAATCAAAAATCTT
Organism: Promethearchaeota archaeon; assembly: GCA_013375475.1. Lineage (GTDB taxonomy): Archaea > Asgardarchaeota > Lokiarchaeia > Sigyniarchaeales > SOKP01 > SOKP01. The sequence continues at coordinate 2,052 of JABXKD010000082.1, read as the reverse complement.
TGAATGGCTGATAGAAAAACAGCTTAGGACTTATTTTTATCTGAAAAAACCAGTCAATAACTTAGAAATTGGTTATGTTCAAGATATTAAATTGAACTTTGAAAAATTAAAAAAATCCCCGGATAAAGGAAAAAGTAAGGAATCTGACTTTATAACTATTAAAAACATATTTGGAAAGAATCAGGATATCCCATACAAATCATTAGAAGCCTTATCGTTCGAACACATTACAGGTGTCATCCAAAAGAAGTCGGAAGTTAGCATTTTTAGCAAGTTAGGATATGTTCTATTGAGAAAATTCAAACCCGAAAAGATTTTTTATCTCAACAAAGTTTAATTGGCATGCTTCTGTTTAAAATCTTATAATGACCAGCAAAATCAGAAGTATTTCCCACCTTCTGCGAGTAAGACAATATTATAAAAATGTGTTAATCTTCGTTAGTGTATTTTTTAGTAGAAGAATTTTTGAACCATCCCTCTATTTTCCATTATTCCTAGGATTTATTTTGTTATGTTGTGCTTCATCTTTCAATTATATTATTAACGACATCAGGGACATAGAACGGGATAAACAGCATCAAGAAAAAATGAAAAAAAAACCATTGGCTTCTGGGGAACTACCCATGTATTTCGCAGTGTTATTATTAATTGCGGTTGTAGGAGTTATGGTTTTTTCTGTCATCTTTTTGATTCCAAACTTTGGTTTTATAATAATGCTAATTCTTATCATCTTAACTGGGCAATTTTACAATCATTTCTTTAAGAATTATGCATTTATCGATATTTTAGTTCTATCCACGGGCTATTTATGGAGAGCACTATCCGGGGTTGTTATAATCAATGATAATATCTCTGCTTGGTTATTTTTAGCTATTTTTCAAGTCGCTATGTTTTTAAGCATTGCTAAAAGGAAGGGTGACTTGTTATATCTTGGGGAGGAAAAAGCTATTGAGCACAAAAAAGTGTACGATCAATATTCTCTAAAACTTCTGGATCAATTTCATGTTTTAATTGCGGGCTCCTTATTTATGACTTACTCTCTTTATCTCATATTAGAGTTCTACCCATTCGAATCTGCTATAAACCTAAAAGAATTTATAATGATTTTTACGATTCCTATTTCTCTCTATATTATTATGCGGTTTATGTATCTAACTTCATCAAAACCAGAAATTGCAAGAAGAACTGAAAAAGTTTTTTTAGATAAGGGTGTAATAATAGCGGGATTGTTTTTAGTAGGGATACTCTTTTTTTCATTTTATTTTGAAATTATATTAGAAATATTAGGAATTTCATAAAATCGACTTTTTTATAAATCTAGTATTTTAAAATAATTGATGATATAGACTATATCCCCATTTCAGCAGAGCAATTGTCTGAGATTTGGTTATGAATTATTATTGCATAACAGAATAAGGGCGTTTTTGGAGTTTTTAAGTGGTTTATTCCTATAAAAGCCAAAAAACAATATAAAAAATAAGACAATGAAAGGTAGTATGTATTAACAACCCTTACTAAAATTATAGTACCAACGCCTTAAAAATTGTAATTTCTTCTTTTAATAGCTCTGTCTACATAATTTAATATTTGAAAAAAACATGATTCCCTTAGAATTTAATTAAATCGTGGTAACATCCCGTTTTATTAAAAAAAAAACCAAAAATCTTATAAGTATACGAACTTACATTAGACATTAACATATAATTTAATTAAAAACTCATAAAAAACAAAATGTGATTAAAAAATGGAAAAAAAAAATCTTGCAATTACTGTCCTTATCGTAGCTTTGTTAGGGTCTGGAATAGCCAACATTTTACTAGTTGTGTTACAACCTGACATAAAACCTTCTGAACCGGAGACTATCTATGTAAGAGCCACTAGTTCTGGTCCAGACACACTAGAACTCGTAGATGCTTGGGATAGTGCTTCAAATGATGTACTCGAACAAGTTGTCGAAACACTGTTCTTTTATGAATTAACTGACTTAGACTTACCTCGAATTAATTTGCTTGCTTACTCTTACTTCTGGGAGGACGTTACCACACTTCATAT
>JABXKD010000081.1:15718-15995 GCA_013375475.1 Promethearchaeota archaeon | reverse complement strand
GATCTCGTTAAACAAATGATGACAGGTTCTATCGCTTATTGTGAGGCTTGCGGCGCACAACTCCACGAACTAAATGAAAAAGATAAATAAAAATAGCATTATCTAAAATTTAGAGCCCTACCATCTCCTCGCTTATTTTCCATAATCTCTTTGCGTTTTCCTCATTGTATGATTCTTTAGAGGACTGTTTTTGCTCCTTTTTTGTATAATACTTTCCGGTTATTCCTACTACTTCTGGAGAGGATGCTAAATAAATAGAAGTTTCGGCACCTACTTC
>JABXKD010000081.1:0-15708 GCA_013375475.1 Promethearchaeota archaeon | reverse complement strand
ATATCTCGTCCTAAATTAGTATCAATCATACCCGGATGCACTGTATTAACTGTTACCCCTGTTCCTTCTAGCCTTCTGCTCAATTCATACGAAACTAACATTAACGCTAATTTTGAATTGCCGTATATGCTCATTAACCGCATTTTCTTATTTTTGCTTTGGAGATCATCAAAATTTAGTTTTGCCATTCTATGGGCAGCAGAACTTACATTAATAATACGGCTTGGAGCGCTTAGTTTTAAGATTTCAAGTAATAAATTCGTAAGGAGAAATGGTGCGAGGTGATTCACTGCGAAATTCATCTCATACCCATCAATGGATATTGCTCCCTGTTTTTTCATAACTCCTGCGTTATTTATAAGCACATGTAAATTTTTATACTTCTTCTGGAATTCAGCCACGAAATTGCGAATTTCTTTCTGAGACGATAAATCACACAAAATCAAATCCACATTATTATTCCCAGTAAGTTCAATGATTTCTTTTTGCGCTTCTTCTCCAGTTTCTTTACTACGGCACAACATTACTACTGTAGCGTCCATTTTTGCTAAACCAATGGCAGTTGCCTTACCAATACCGGAATTCGCACCGGTCACTATACATATCTTTCCTTCCATACTCATATCTTATATCCTCAGCTTGTTCATTGTAATTTTCCTAATATTCCTTTAGGCTTTCTAATATTAGAAAACTTATCAATTTTTTATCTATATTTAATAAATCAAATTTTATTTTTATTAGAAATAAAAAAAGTAGGAAAAAAAGATCTTGAAATTCACTCATCGAACTTAGGAGCAATTGCAGAAAATGGGGGTACTATTTCCTGAAGCCTCTTAAAAGCATTGGATGAAGTCGAAAAGGTTTTAGCTTTATAATTTTCAACTAGATCTACAAGTTCTTCGTCAAAAATTCTCACAAATATCTCTATATGAGGATACCGTAAATTAAGCTTAGATGTTAGATAAAGAGATTCGTCAAACTCTGAATCTCGTTTCCAGCATATAAATGCTTGAGTAACTTCATCTAAATTTACGTGGGCTCGTAAATCACTTAAAAAACATGTGAATTCCTCTACGAAATGTAATCGTTCATTTACTTCAAACTCAATCCCATCGTGTTCGTCATCAAATAGGAATACTTCTCGATCCGGTTGTAATGAAATTTCATAAGCAATTCGATGAGTCAAACTATCTCGTCCAATTACTATAGCAGTTCCTTTTTTGTGTTTGATCCACTTTCGAATTCCATCCATCGCCCATTTCGAGGTGGAAAAAGAAATCGCGTTTAACGGAGGTTGTTTGAGATAATCTTGAACATGATCCCCAAACGCACGTACGTATATTGGGCATTCTTGGTTGATTTTGCGGATTTTTTCCGTACAGATTATAGCAATTCTTGCGTCATCAATCCCGATGAATACTTCTTTCGCTCGCTTTACGCTTGCGAACTCAAGGTTAAATGTCTCGGTTGGGTCTCCTACAACTACAGGGTTACTCGAATTTATCAAGTCTTCTACTAATTCTTGATTATCCTCGATTAAACTAAAAGATTCCTTATTAGCAATACAATATTCAATTATTCTCTCTGATAAGTGGTGATATCCAATTACTACAATATGGTTGCGTTTGTACTTAGCTAAAATTCTACTAGTTATAATTGGATTATATTTTTCCAATAGTTCACCCATGATAAAGCCAAAGACAATTACTTCTAATAAAATTGGCCACAATAATGAGTAGAAGTTGGTAAAATCTCCCGCATTTTCTGGTTGTCTTACAGTTAGCGAGAATAAGACATATTCCCAAAATGATTGATTTGGCTCGATAACGAGAAAAATGGAAAAGCCTGCTAACCAAAATAAGAACAGAAAAATGAATTGTACCTTGTACTGTTTAAGTTTTAACTCAATCTCAATTAATATGTTTAGGATACTCATAAATTAAGATAAAACACTCCAATATAAAAAAGATTTGAATTAAAGTTGATGTTTTTCAGTAGAGAGAGAAATTAAAAAAAAGGATTTAATGGTTATTATTCGGGCGCTTTCAATCCAACCATCCCAAATGATTCAGGAAAACTGAAATAGACTTCAATCTTGTATTCGTATCCTTCAATGTCATGGAAAGGTATCATAGAATTCTGTTGACGGATGAGTGCCTCATCAAGTTTACCTGGTTTTACTTCAGATATAGTTATAGATTTTATCATATCTCTTTTTACCTTTAAAGCGCCTTGAAGAACTTCTTTTGTTAGAGATCTATCAATAGGAAAATCCTTCCTGACCTCCATATATTTCTCTGCGGATTCAGTCCCTTTACTAATAGGGACCCAGGCAGTAACAATAATATAGGGCATATTTTTTACCTCCTTAAATAGGTGATTTCTTTAAAAATTGGTTTCATAACCAAAGAAAGATATAGTAAAATGATATTTAAAGATTTACAAAAATGTACGTTATTTAAAAAATTTGAAATTTAATCTTTCATAATCAAAGACAAATCAGTATAAAGAGATAATAAATCGTGACATTTATTGAAGAGCCATCAAGGAAAACACCGATTTTAACGGAAACTGATGTTTTAGTATTAGGTGGTGGACCAGCGGGGCTCGCTGCTGCGTTAGCTGCTGCGAGAGAAGGTGTTGATACCATGCTTGTTGAACGATACGGTTGTTTTGGAGGAGTTATAACACAAGCGATGATCGGAACCATTGCTTGGTATCGATACGCGAATACGGTGGATGCGGGGGGAATAGGCTTAGAATTCGAAACAATAGCGAAAAATATGGAAGGAAGCATTAATATATTCGGAAATATAAAAAATAAAGATATGATAAAAACTTTAGAACAAGAGGGATTAATCGTTAATGGGGAACCAACCTATGAAGTCTTGGACACTGAAGTTTTTAAACATATAGCAGATAAGCTTGTACAAGATGCAAACATTACACCTTTACTTCACTGCACCGCCGTCGATGTGATAATGGAAGATCAGACGATTAAAGGGGTTATAACGGAAAGTAAATCTGGAAGGCAAGCAATTATGGCTAAGAGGATTATCGATGCTACGGGTGATGCCGATATTGCTTTTCATTCAGGTGTACCCTTTCGTAAAAGCCCAAAGAACGATTTAATGGAAGTAACCGTTAATTGGGGTTGCAGTGGAATCAATATAGGTAAATTCCTTATGTATGTCTACCTAAATCCTAGTAGTATAGGAGATTGGGGCGAAACTTCTGGAAAGGAAGAATCCTCTTTTACAACCTACTTGGTGGAACCGTTTAATAAGGCTAAAGTGGCCGGTGAGATACCAAAAGATGTCGATATTGAAAGTTTTTGGACCAATTATACTGACGCAGGAGAAATTACATCCTTCAACGGGATTCACATGACAAATATAGACCCAACAGATGTATGGGACCTCACTAAAGCAGAAATCGAAGGGAGAAAGCGAGTTCTATGGGCTGTTGAAGCTTTAAAGAAGTATACTCCTGGTTTTAAAAAGGCAAGGCTCAGATCTATCGGAGCGTCTTTGGGTACCAGAGAATCAAGAAAAATTCTTGGTGAATATGAGATCACCGATCACGACGTAAGAAATCAGGCGCGTTTCGAGGATTCTATCGGAATTTGTCCGGAATTTATAGACGGTTATGGCATAGCAATTATGCCTACCACAGGTAGGTATTTTCAAGTCCCTTATGGAATTATCGTTCCACAGAAGGTGGAAAACCTCCTCGTAGCAGGTCGCTGCGTTGCTGGTGATAAAATTTCTCACGCTGCTACTCGCCAAATGTGTTGTTGTATCGTAACAGGGCAAGGAGCTGGAGTAGCTGCTGCTGTTTCTATTAAGGATAATGTGTCTTGTATGCAAGTTAGTATTTCGAAGGTTCAAGAAGCCCTAAAAAAGCAAGGCGTTAGGATTGATTAAACAAAAGCAATCGATCAGAATTCGTAAAATTATATTTTTGATTTCCGAAACTATATAAAAACTGAGAATCATATTACATTTGTATTAAATAGATAATTTTATCGACAAATTTTTATTAGACAGTGACGATCTATACCTTTTCAGTTATAACCAGCAACGGATTCCCATACTATCAGTTAAAGGTGAGAGAAGCTCCAAATGGGATCAAACTATATTTAAGATTTTTTGACTTTACAAAAGAGGAACTCAAACCTCAAACCGATTTTGAAATCGCTGATTCTTTTGAATTAAATGCAGGGCTAGTTTCAGCGCTATTTAAGTTTGCTCGAGCCATGTCTAAAAACATTCATATTCTTGAATTCAATTCCGAGGGCCAAGCTGAAATCCTAGAGGATAAAGCTAAATATTCAGGCGATGCTCTCGTCACTTGCCAAACGGAATCATATCTATTCCACAAATCAGTTTACGCAAAAATAAAGTTAATTTACGACATCCTTCTCTCTTATAAAATACCACTTGAAACAGCTATAGAAATCCTACCCGTCCAAGAAGAAAAAATCTACAATATTTTAACAGATTTTGAAGCTAGATCCCGCGTAGACGAGCATAAAACCCAAATAAAGCGCTTAGGAAGCGATTTTCTTAAAGAAATGAAAACTTATGGCCTACGCGAAATTTGCATAACCTCGTTCGATCTCTCACCTATTATGATTATAGGCAAAAAATATACACTCAATAATGTCCACGGGATATTAAGAAATATAGGAAACATTCCCGAAATCCCTCCATTAAATTGGGTTTATAGACAATCTACATTCGATGGTGAAGAAATTTGGGTTTACATCTATAAATCAGATGTAGGGCCCACCATTGAAGGTTTATTCGAACCTTACCTTTATCTATTAATCTGCGATTTTAACTCATATTTAGGCGAAATTCCGGAAGTTTTGGGAAATAAGCTCAATCGGATACTGAGCTAGCAATTTCTTTATCAAATTATGATATTTTCAAATATTAAATTGAAGCTAATTTTTATAAACAGTTAAATTTATTTTTATACATCTAATTAGCTACCTAATACAAGGTGGATAGGATGACTAAAGTAGCAGTTGTATCGACAGATGATCGCGTCTATGGAGTTAATAAGTCCATAGAATTGTTAGGTATCAACCCCGTTAAGGGAAAAAAAGTAATTTTTAAACCGAATTTCAATACTGCTGATCCTCCTCCTGCTTCAAGCTCAATGGAGACTGTAAAGCAACTCATTCTGAGGTTAAAGGAAATGGGTGCAGAATCGATTACACTTGCAGAGCGAGCTGGACCAGCAAACACTTCAAAGGTCTTTAAAGAAAAAGGCATAAATACATTAGCACAAGATTTAGGATTTAATGTTGTAGATTTAACTGGAGTACCTAAAGATGAATATGTCCTTAAAAATCCCGAGGGTAACCATTGGAAAGATGGATTTCTTTTTGCCAAAATTTACGACCAAGCAGAATGTATTGTAGAGACTTGCTGCTTGAAAACTCACATGTATGGTGGGCATTTTACAATGTCGCTAAAGAACGCAGTAGGAATAGTCAACAAAAAAAACATGACGGAGCTACACTCGTCAAAGTATCAAAGAGAAATGATAGCTGAGATTAACCGTGTTTATAACCCGGACCTGATCGTTATGGACGGCGTTATAACATTCGTGGATCGTGGACCTATGGAAGGTACGCGCGTAGAAGCGAACATATTTGTTGCAGGCACAGATAAAATCGCTATTGACGCTGTGGGAGTCGCAATACTGCGAATTCTCGGTTCTACGCCAGAAGTTTCCAATGGTTCAATTTTTGAACAAGATCAAATTAAGAGGGCTGTTGAATTAGGATTAGGCATTAGTTCCCTTAATGAAATAGAATTCTTAACTGATTCTGAAGATAGCAGAGAATTAGTTGCTGGAATAAAACAGGAATTTACTTAGTAAATTCGATTTAATCCGAAAAATAATCCAGTATTTATAAAGATTTCTTATCTTTAAGCTTTAAGTAGTATAGAGAAATATTTTTTTAAATCTTTTAATCTGACAAAAAAAGCTGGAACATTTTCCTTGTATTTTCTATATCCTTCTCCAAATCTTTGAATAAGCTCTTTTTCTTCAACACACTTAATATGAATATTTATTCCTACTAAAAAAATTAAAAAATAGATGACTGAATAAATGGAGAATCTAAAAATTATGGCTCCTATACTAATTAACAATAGACTATGATAGGTTGGGTGACGCAATATTGAATAGATTGCGTGATTTTGAAGAGTAGATTCTTCTGGGTAAAAAATGTAGACGAGTGACATGTTGTCGATGCCAAAGAAACTTAATGCTCTATTAACAACAGTAAGTCCTAATCCGACAAAAAAAATTGACAGAACTAATCTGATATAAAGAACATAAAAAGGAAAACTCAATAGTAGTTCAGAAAAAGGACGTCCTAAATAACGGCTTAAAGTATCATCAATACTGTATGGAGCAATCAGATCTGTGGAGAAGAAACTATGAACTATAACAGAGAAAAGCATTGGAATCCCAATTACTACAAATTTAAACGCTTTCTGATATGCTTTTATCCCATATTTAGATAAGTACTTATCTCGAATCCTCCAAAACTTACGCACTACCAAAAAACCAACAGAGATTATGATTAAGGATCCAATAATGGGAGTTAAAGGAGCTATTATCTGTAAAACATCTATCTTTCTGAAAATTCTGGGTAAAGAATCTAAAAATAATTGGAACATTAAAGAAGATACAAATACAACGAGAGCTAATACCGCAAATACTCGAATTTTCTTACCTTGGTAATCTGGTAATTTATTTCTAAATTCATCTATTCCTTTCATTCAATATAATAAGATCAATAACACTATATAAAATTAATATTGTTAAAAAAAATAATAATTAATAATGATGTTCAAGGAATATATTACTTTTCTTGGGACTAAAGATCTGGTGAAAACCTCTAATTTTTATCAAAATATCCTAGGCTTAACTATATACAAAGATCAAAAAATATGTTTAATCTTTCACATCAACACACAAAGTAAAATTGGATTTTGCGAGCACATACCGGTTATCCACGATGATAAAAGTCCAATAATTACTTTAGTTACTGAAGATGTTGACGAGGTTTATAACAAATTAATCGAAGAGGGTTTAGAAATCGCAGAGAGCCCCAAATTGAATAAAAAGTTCAACATTTACCATTTTTTCTTTAAGGACCCTAATGGATATACTATCGAAATACAGCGATTTCTAGAAGAATAGCTTAGGTTTTCAAGATTTTTTAAGAATCTTTAAAGCTTTAAATTATTGACTTAGCGGTTCTCAGATAAATATATTAGAATTATAATAGAGACTTTTTTATCTTAGAACATGTTTTTAATAATTACAAAAACTTAGAAAAGTTAATGAAAATAGGATATCCTTGTATAAATTTAAGCATCGATTGCAGGAGTAGTAGAACCTTTCGTTTAAAAAATTATTCAGAGAAAAGAGTTAAAGAGACTATCGATAAAAATTTAGATTGCCTTCGTACTATTTTAGAATTTAATGTAGCCAAAAAGATGTACTTTTTTAGAATTACATCTGATTTAATCCCTTTTGCTTCTCATACAATAATGAATTTTGATTGGCAAAAGTGCTTTTCATCGAAATTGATTGAGATAGGTGAGTATATCAATGAAAATAAGATCAGAGTGTCTATGCATCCGGGACAGTATACGGTGATTAACTCAAAAAATCAACAGGTTTATCACAATAGTAGGAAAGAGCTGGAATATCACGTCAATCTATTAGATTCAATGAATTTAGACGCAAGTGCGAAGATAATAACCCACATCGGTGGTGTTTATGAGAACAAAGTTGAAAGTATGAGGAGATTCATAAAGCGTTATAATGAACTAAGCAATAATACAAGAAAACGTTATGTTATTGAAAATGATGATAAGAGTTACAATATAAACGATTGTTTATCAATAAATCAAGAAACGGGAATACCTATTGTTTTTGATATTTATCATCATGAATGCAATAAAACTCAAAAAACAATGGTAGAGGAATTTCAAAAAGTAACAACAACTTGGAAAATTAATGATGGGGTTCCCATAGTTCATTATAGCTCAGAGCATCCCTTAAAAGGTAAACCCCGTCATGCCGATGAAATCGACATTTTACATTTTTCAAGATTCCTTGAAAAAACTAAAAAATTTGATTTTGACATAATGCTGGAGATTAAAGACAAGGAAAGAAGTGCCATTAAAGCATTAAAATTAATATTAGATGATAACCGTTTTAATAACAATAATTAATATTCAAACTATTCGAAACTTAATTAAAATACATTAAGCTAGATTTAAATATGGATATAATAAAATTACCTGATATGACAGAAGAAGAAATAATATCAGTATTAAATAATGAAAACATATGTAGAATCGCTTTTATTGAAGATTTATATCCCTACATTTGTCCTTTTCAATATATATATATTAAAGATCAACTTTATTTTCATTTTACAAATTACGGGAAAAAAATGAAAATAATAAGCAAGAATAAAAATGTCTGCGTTTCAATTGAGAAGTTTGAACCTGATTTAAGCTCTTATTACTTTATTTCTATTCAAGGGAAATTAGTTCTTATTAAAGCTAAAGAAATACTCAAAGAGATTATTGAGCAGATATTCAATAAAGCAAAAGAAAATTTTTCGGTAAATTTTCTCACTGCCCATGGTTTTAAAAAGGAAGATGGTTGGGAGAATTTAATTGATGATAACCTATTAATTTATAAATTAGAAGAAAGTAGTCGCCGAATCGGGCTAAAATCTTCCTAAAAAGTTTGGATTTCCTGATGATTTCGATTACGAAAATTCTACAATGCATGCGAGAATAGAAATTTATGGGGCACTCATTTATTTAGCAGATAATATTCTAGCGGAATCATAAAGTTGTTTTGTTTTGTTTTTTTTTATGATTATTTATGAATACTTTATGATTTTTTACTATAATTCTTTCAACACTTTAGGGTTTTGCAACAGAAATTTTTATATTAAAAAAACTTCTAATAACTTTACTTGGGTGTTAAATAATTGAACTCTAACATTGAGTAGAAATTATAGATGTGGAAATTATATCCTATAATTAGAATATTTTAATAATATAGTTCATCCATATTTTCTATGACTGCGTTAAAAACAAAACCAACCAAGAATAGTGTCAAGCAATTTCTCAGGAAGGTCGAAAATCCAACTAAAAGAGAGGATAGTTTTAAGATTTTAGAATTAATGAAAGAAGTTACAAAGGAAGAACCCGTAATGTGGGGGGACAGTATCGTAGGATTTGGAAGTTATCGCTATAAATATGCGAGCGGTCGGGAAGGTGATTGGCCTTTAGTGGGATTTTCGCCTCGTAAACAAAATCTAACTTTATACATAATGTCGGGTTTCGGTAAGTATGAAAAACTTCTTGAATCCCTTGGTAAATTCAAAACAGGAAAGTCTTGTTTATATATTAACAAACTCAAGGATGTAGATATACAGGTTTTGAGAGAGCTGATTCTTGAATCAGTTGAGCATATGAAAAAACTGTAACGTAATCAGTTAAAAATAAAAAGTAGTTTAGTATAAATTTTAGAAGATTGCTATAACCTTAAAGAAATCTAAGCAGATATATATTAGAAATATAATCTCGATGATTAGTTGTATTATTGTTTCCCTTGATTTGACAGAAACTTCTTTCTCTATCCCGACTAATTTAGGAACCCAGAAAAGTACGAATAGAATAAATGGAAGTGCTAATACAATAGGGTGGTAACCTACACCAGGCATACTGATCAAATATTTATAACTAATAATCCAAAAAGCAATCATCGTGAAAAGTAAGCCCCCTACATGCATGAAGCGAGACATTCTTGAGATTCGGTTGAGTTCTTGGACTACTTTTTCTTTTGTTTCTCCATTATTTTCAATTAACCTTAAACGTGTAACTAAATATTCCGCTCTCATGATATAATGCAATACATTAACAAAAAATACAAATGCAATCATCATAAGAAATGTAATATTGACAATTCCCCCGCCTCAGGAGGATGATCCCAAGCAAGAGCGACAACCACGAGGTCTGAACCGAGTACGGCAGCTGCCGTAGCTAATACGGCCCCGTAAGCAGACCTTCCTTCAGTAAAATCAGAAGCGCTAAATCTATATTTTTTACTCATTATTTTTCACATAAATTTAGTTTTTCAAAGTTGAATCAATTACTAATAATTCTTATGTAGCTATACTATTTAAAGTTTGAAACATAATAATTGATATTCAATAGGTAAATATTTAACAAGGAAACTAGAAATGATTGTTTTAATTGCTGCCATAATTGCAGTTGCTATTTTTGTTGTGATAAGCGTAATCCAGTTATTACTTGCGATTGGATTACCATTGGGTAAACTAGCCTTTGGAGGAAAGTATGAAAAGCTTCCTACAAACATGAGAATTATGAGCATTGTTTCTATTGGAATTTTTACTGTAGCATCAATCGCTATATTAGAACGAGCTGGATTATTAATCATTTTTAATATTCCAATTTTTACCTTGGTTTTCGTTTGGATTATTGCAATTTATTTGGCGTTTAACACATTGCTAAACATAATGTCAAAAAGTAAGCAAGAAAAGCTCATTATGACACCTTTATCTCTAATTTCGTCCATATTTTGTTTTATAGTAGCGATAATGGCTTAGAAGAATTCAGATTAAATTTATAAGATCATGCCAGAGCTTCCAGAAGTAGAGACATTCAAACGATACTTAGATGATACATCCTTAAACCAACAGGTTAAAGCCATTGAGGTTAGGGATGAGAGAATATTAAACACGGAAGAGAGTTATCTAAGAGAATCGATAATAGGAAAGATGTTCGAATCGTCAATACGACATGGAAAGTACTTACTTGTTTATCTCAACCCCAAATTTCTCGTAATGCATTTTGGTATGAGCGGAGATTTAGATTATTACGACAATAAGGATGATCCTCCTAAATTCAGCAAGGTAATATTCCATTTCAATAATGGCTTTAACTTAGCTTATATATCTATTAGAATGTTTGGCAAAGTATCAATTGCTGAGTCTTTTGGAAAATTCGTTGAAAATAAAAAATTAGGACCAGATGCATACAAAATGTCCTTTGAAGAATTCTATGAAGCTGTACAGAGAAGGAGTGCTATTGCTAAAAACGCCCTACTCAATCAGAGCTTTATCGCTGGGGTTGGAAATATATATTCCGATGAAATATTGTTCAGATCAAAAATACATCCGAGAACTAATATTAATTCTTTAAGAGATAATAGAGTAAAAGAATTGTACGGTAATATTATTGATGTTTTAGAATATGGAATAGAGAAAAAGGGAGATTTAAGCACTTACCCTAACGAGTTTCTAATTCCACATCGCAAAAAGGAGGAGAAATGTCCAATTTGTAAGAGCGATATTACTCGATATGAAGTTTCTGGACGACATGGATTTTATTGTCCCTCGTGTCAAAAAGAATCTTGAAAATAATATTAAAATACTACCAAAAAAGGATTTAAACTTATGATGTCAGAGAATAGTAATAATAAAATCTGGGAAGAAAACACTTGGATGAAACAAGCAAGGAAGTTAATTAAAGGACTAGATAAATTTCCCTCTCAATCAAAAATTACTATAATAATGAGACATTCCCAGAGAAACGAACCAAAATTGGTTAAAGAAAGCGATCTTGAAGGAACAAACATGGAATTAACTCCTTTAGGTGAAGAAATGGCTAAATTTTTAGGCAGTGGCTTACCAAGAAGTAGGACAGTTCGATTATTTCATAGCCCTCGTAGCCGCTGTAAGGTAACCGCTGAAAAAATATACCATGGATTTTTAGAAGTAAACGGGTTGGGGCAGCTTATTGGAGAATGTACTGCTTTACATGGCATTGGAATAAACGGGCAATCGTATTTGGACGAGTTTAATTCCGATAAAAATTATCAAGTGATCCTTAATTATTTAGCAGGGATTTATTCGCCAGAATTATGGCCTCCAGCAGAACCCTTCTATAAGAGAAGTGGTGAACGGATTTGGAACCAAATAGATAACACCTCTCAGGGTGGCATTAATCTTTTTGTTACTCACGATTTTCATATAATGATTTTCAGATTTGGATGGTTTGGCCTTCCACCTGACGAGCGTTGGGTAGACTATCTGGGAGGTTTCGCGTTCTCTATAATGGAAGATCACATTTTATTACTTGATTACGGCAAATTTACTAAATTTGGCATTCCATGCTGGTGGAAAAAAAGAGAAAAATAAATTTTTTTTTTTTAAGTTTTCCTCAATATAACAAATTAGTTAACCAGTAATACCATAAGAGCAAGGACGAAGTAATAAACCTGATATGGGGTTACCATAATTCTTTCGATTATTCCCCTATACTTCCCTTGAGCAAATATAGTAGATATAACTACGCCAATTAATGAGAGTATAGCTGAAACAATAGAAAAAATAGCAAAACCACTCCAAATTGGAGCGAATTGTAATCGAAGCCAAAGCAATACCATTCCCGCAATAGTTAATAATCCCATTAAGACTACAAGGGCAATATGCATTTTTCCTTTATATGTAGTAAACTCTCCTCCTTCATCAAGCGGAAAGAAAAGAGCTATTAATATCCCTAGAATAGAACTAATCAAAAGCAGTAATGGTCCAACAATGGAACCTCCACCATCATTAATACCAAAGTGTAGCCCTAAAAAGAACACAAACAACAAAACACTTTCTGTAATTATAAATAACTGTGCTGCTCGTCTATTAGGAGCACCAACAGCAAAAAGCGAACTGATATCATCTCGAATGTGGCTATAACCTGATTGTTTACTTCCAATTATAACCCACATCGCTGTATAGATGATGGGGCTAAGCATTCCACAAATTGCTAAAATTTGAAATATGAACATAGGTATTTTAAATTAATTTTTCATTAAAAATTATTGAGATTTTATAATGCTCATTTTTGAGATAAGAATAGAGAAGATATAAAGTGGATAAATACTATTGTTAATAGAGTTTACCATGTCCCAAAGTTCTCACATACCAAAAGTTGAAAAGGAAGTCCTTCAAGAGTTAGAATCTATCATTAATCAAGCTATCCCTTTAATGGAAACATGTGAATATGATATCCCCCAGTACTATGTTTAAAGTTTAACGTAGCAGAATTAGTATTAGCGGATGAAGTTCTTGAAGAAATTAAAGACTATACCAACAATTTTATAGATTTTTTAATTAATAATGAAACCGTATAATAGGTCGAAATAATAATTTTTTATTATTATGAATAAAATTACAAATCAAAAAAAAATAAAAAAACCAAGAGGTGTTTTGTTTGAAAAAATGGAAAGCATTTATTATTGGAATAGTTCTGGTTGTTATTTTTATAATAACAATGTTTGTACTACCTCCGTTATTAGGGTGGACTACACCTACTATTGAAAGTTGGCAGGATTTTTTAGATTCTATTAGTACACCAGAAGGATTAGTTATCGGGATTATTACTCAGGTGATTCCGATTATATGTGTTACAATCGGAGCTATTTTTCTTATAATATTTGTGGTTAAATTAATTCGGGGCAAGGATTAAGTAAATAATATTTTATCTTATTTTTTTTTTTTTTTTGAGAGAAATAGTTATCTATATTGAATGAAATATTTCTAAAACCTATGAAGTGGTACCGTATTTATAGGATGGATAGGGATTTTTTCCACCATTCCCGTCGGTTTAGGTAATGTTATGAAACTTGTTAAACCTAACATTAAATTCTTTGAGCTTTTGTCGTCTGTTGGTGGTCTGTTGCCGATTTTATTTGAAATTCTCATCGGAGTATGGCTTTTGTTCTTTTAACAATAGGAGATAATATTTAATTTATATACTATATTACCTAAAAAAATAAAAAAATATCAAATTAAGAGGAATATTTATGAAAGCAATTGTATACGAAAAATACGGTCCAGCTGATGTTCTTCAGCTCAAAGAGGTAGAAAAACCTACTCCCAAGGAAAACGAAATACTAATAAAAGTATATGCGTCGTCAGTAAGTTACTCCGCAAGGTTAGTTCGAAGTGGAAGACACCCAGACAAAAAAATTTATACTTTCGCGTTGCGATTAATGTATGGTCTCAAAAAGCCAAAACGACCAATATTAGGGTATGAGCTTGCAGGGGAAATTGAATCCGTAGGGAAAGACGTAACACTATTTAAGAAAGGCGACCAAGTTTTTGGAACTACCACCGGATTGAGGGATGGTGCTTATGCCGAGTATATATGTCTGCCTGAAGAATGGAAGAAAGGGATGGTAGCAATTAAACCAGCTACTATGTCATTTGAGGAAGCGGCAGTCTTACCTGTTGGTGGATCTACGGCGTTGAATTATCTAAGAAAAGGAAATATCCAGAGCGGGCAGAAAGTGCTTATTTATGGAGCATCTGGAAGTAACGGTACGTATGCGGTACAGCTTGCTAAGTACTTTGGAGCAGAAGTCACCGGTGTGTGCAGCGGTATGAATTTAGAACTGGTGAAATCTTTAGGAGCAGATAAGGTAATAGATTACACTAAAGAGAGTTTTAACGAAAGTGGAGAACAGTATGATCTCGTCTTTGATGCCGTTGGAAAAGCCTCTCCTTCAGCCTGCAAAAAAGCACTAGCTCCGAACGGGACCTATTTAACCGTTTTAAAAGGAACATATCAAGAAAAAGCGGAAGATTTAGTTTTCTTAGGAGAACTTTTTGAGGCGGGGAAGTTAAAGCCAGTAATAGACAAGAGTTATCCTTTAGAGAAAACTGCGGAAGCCCATAGCTATGTTGATGAAGGGCACAAAAAGGGTAATGTAGCAATAACTGTAAAAACTGAGAGGGTGTGATAAAATTATGGAAGATGTGAAGATAATATTTTCATTCATATGGGTTGCAGTAATGCTAACTTTTTTGTTAGGTGATGTTCTGCGAATATATGCAGGGGATTTTAAATCTGGAGAAATAGATGGTAAGCCTGTGTCTCATAAAATGTATTTTGGAATGGCAGTAATAATGGTGGTTCCGATTGTTATGGTTGTCCTATCCATTACTTTGGATGTTCCTGTGAATAGCTGGGTAAACATTATCGTAGCTGGTTTCTTTATCGTGTTCAACCTCGCTGGAATAAAGGGCTATAAGGCTTATGATATTTTTTTGCTCATTGTAAGCATGGTTTTTAATGTACTGACTATTTGGTATGCATGGACTCAATTTCTTTAATGCTATCAATTAGTGATAAAATGGAATTTTATGGATATTAAAATAGTGAAAAAAGTAAAGAATATATTGGTGGGTTCTCTTTGAGTGTCGAAACCTGGTTGTCTGGATTTTTCTTTCTGTTTATTATAATTACAAACTTTGCAAGTGGTTTTTTTGGTTATAAAACATTTGGTGATGTTGACTTAAACGCTAAACTACAAATAATTAGCAAAAATCCAACAAAATTTAAAATAAGCGTAGTTTTAATCCTCATAGAGCACCTTGGCATAATTTCTCTTGCTATAACGTTGTTTATTGCTTTTAGTGAATATAACATAATACTTGGAATTGTCTGGTGTGTCTTTCGAATAGGAGAAGCCTTGATCCAAATTTACGATAAAAAGAATTACTGGGGACTTCTCAATTTAGCAAAACAATACTCAGAGACTAGTGGTGTTGAAAAAGAT
>JABXKD010000080.1 GCA_013375475.1 Promethearchaeota archaeon | reverse complement strand
GATTTTTAATATTAATTAAAAATCAGTTCACTTATATAAAAATTAGTATTATTTCATTAATTTCATTTTAAAAATAACCAATATGCCCCAAATTATTTTCATCTTCGTCTAAAGCGTAAACTAATCCCATTGAAAGTGGTTCTTCGTCGCTGTCTTTAGTAGATTTTGCAACATACTTTATTGTCTTTAATTTTAATATAAAAGTTCCTCCACACTTTTTACACTTAATAAAGATTTTTTGAACTTGCTCCTTGTCATTTTCGAATTCTTCTTTCTTAAAGGGTTCCAGTAACTTTGAGTCGTTATTATCGCAATTTTTTAAAAAGCATTGGTCTAATGAAATTTTTTCCATTCCTCTTCGAGCTAGTGATATATAAGCATAAGATGGAATTTCATCTCTTAGATCTTCTTCGTTAGTCATAATTAATAAAAAAAAAATATTATAATTAACTCTTTTTATTATTATTTAATGATCTCTCTTTTAGTTTAATTCAGAGCGTAATAGGATCAAGCTTAATTATATCCAAGGATTATACTTTCTGGAGTAATAAGCATTTTAAATTATTTAATTATGTCAGAGAAGGAAGATTTTTCAGAAGAAACATTAGAGCATATCTCGAAGTTAGCATTGTTAGATTTATCTGAAGAAGAGAAAAACAAACTAGCTAAACAACTAGGAGATATTCTTGATTACTTTAAAAAGCTAAACGATTTAGATACTTCAGATGTTAAACCAATGACGCACCCAATTGAAGGCCTTAAAAATGTTTTTAGAAAAGATATTCCTTGGAAATCGCTTTCAAATGAAGATGCACTAAAGAACGCTAAGCACACTAAGGATGGATATTTTAAAACATCAAAAGTAGTAAAAAAGTAATAGTTTATTCTTTGTATTCTTTATCTAAGAACTCTATGGCTTTTTCCATGTCTTTTAGCGCTTTTTTTCTCTCTTTAGGACTCATCTTATAGAAATCATCTTCGGAATCTGTCCCAATTTTTTGAGATTCTGCCTGCGATTTAAATTTTTTATAGACTAAAGCGTTTATATAGCGTTCGTAATGGCCGAAAGCTTTGTTAAGGTCGGGACTATCTTTAATTTGGTCCCAAAACTCTAAAGTTTCTAATGATCGTATGCCTATATCAATTCTAAACCAGCTAATTGGGAATAATAATTTCTTTTTAATTCCGTATTCGATTACTTTGATATTCTCATCATCGATATACACTTCGGCTATTTCATCCTTGCTAAAAACGATGTTGTCGCTCATAATATACATATTGGCTGCGTTTCTTGAGGTACATACAATTCCTACAGCAAATCCCTTGGCCAAGCGCAATTTATTGATAAGGTCTTCTAATTTTGAACCCATTATATGAACATTCGCTTTTTTAGTCCCTTGAAATTCAATTTTTATTTTTTTAATATCATGAGAGTCGCTAATAATTTTAGGAAACAAATCTTTTTCTCGGGATCTTTTATGAGCTTCCAATAATTTATTAATAATCTCATAATCTAACTTTAATCCAGGGATAACAGTTGTATTTGCGTCTAGAAATGCATCTACTTCAAAATCGGCGATTCCATAAAAAATTTTTCGATTGTTAATAATCTGATAGATGGTCTTAACAATCGTATCTACTAATGCTTCTGGATCTTCTCTGATCGAATCATATTCAGTGGTAGTAAATGTATCAATACTATCCTCTAATCCTTCTTCTTCGTAAAAAGCAGCCCAAGACATCTCAGTATAGATATTTCCTTCGTTGTAGAAATTATGTTCACTATCTATGCTGATGATCGATTTGGCTCCTCCTATTTCTACACCTTTTTTGGTACTTGAAGAACTAAATATTCTCAAGGGGGGATTATAAAATTCAAGCGACATTAAAATGACCTTTTTAATACAATTGCTTTAAAATATAAATAGAGTTCATATTATTAAATATGGGTTTTTTAAGCATCTAATTATAAAAAATAAGAAGTTATTCAAAGAATTATCTCAATTTTTTAAATTTTAGTTAATGGGAATCTTAACTATAAACTTAGAACCTTTACTTTTTCCTTCAGATTCAGCCCAAATGTCTCCTCGGTGGAGTTTAATAATTTCCTTAGATAAAAACAATCCTAATCCCGTACTTCCTAAATCCATGTCAAGATCTTTTTTGAGTGGAGACTCAATTGTACTGAATTTTTTGAATAGATTGTCAATTTCCTCTTTTGTTAATCCAACTCCTGAGTCCTTAATTTCTATATGGGCAAAATGAGCATCAGCCTTCAATTTAATACTAATTTTCCCATTAGGAGGAGTGTATTTTATTGCGTTTGAAATAATATTTGTTAAAACAAGTTCTATTCGAGACTCGTCTATGTTCATATAAAGATCAGGTATAATATCAAGGTTTATTTGGTGGTTGCGCTTGTTGCTAAAGTACTTCATTTCTTTGATGCAATTTATTATTATGTCACTAATGTTAGTTTTACTTTTATGGAGTTTAAAAGTTTCAGATTCCATTAAAGAAATGTCAAGTAGATCGTCTACGAGTTTTTTAATTCTTTTAGTTCCAATAGATGCCATTTCTAATAATTCCAATTGATCTGG
Source organism: Promethearchaeota archaeon (assembly GCA_013375475.1). Taxonomy (GTDB): domain Archaea; phylum Asgardarchaeota; class Lokiarchaeia; order Sigyniarchaeales; family SOKP01; genus SOKP01. Next base: position 13,525 of record JABXKD010000080.1, on the reverse strand, counting down.
ATTGAAATTATCTTTATGTAAAAGGTCTAAAAGTTGGTAGGCTCCATAAACTGTTGTGATTGGAGTTTTTAACTCGTGAGAGGCTCTATCTATAAATTCCTTTCTCATCTCATTTAATTCCTTTAGTTTTATCTCTAATTCTTTTGTACCAGAAATATCGTGAACCATCACCATTAGAATTGGTTTTTCTTCCAATTTCACCAATGATGATTCAATAGTTACCCATATGAGACTTCCATCTTTTTTCGTTAATCGTATCTCGATTGGATTAATCAATTCTCCGCTAGCTATAATTTTAAGCCTTTTTGATAGAATGGGTAAATATTCAGGAAGAACTACATTAAGATTGGCAAAATGTTTACCAATAAGTTCATTTCTATTGTAATTTATCAGTTTTTCTAAAGAAGGATTACAATCTTCAATTTTACCCGAGGTATCAATTAATAATATCGAAACTGGTGATTTTTCAAATAGGACCCTATATTTTTCCTCAGATTCTTTTAATTCCTCTTTTGCCTTTTTTTTTTCAGTTATATCTATGTAGGATGTTAAGAAAGCTGGTTTATTTTGAAACATAATACTTTTGTTGTAGACATCTAACCAAATTATATTACTGTTTTTATGAATACCTCGAGCTTCATAAAATTGAAACTTATTCTCGTTTTGCTTTCCCATTTTGGTTGCTATTTCAATGACTTTTTTCTTATCTTCGGGATATATAATTTTAAAAAATTGTCCTGTAGGCCAACTCAAAAGTTCATTTGCAGAATATCCTAGGATGTCCGCAAGTGTTTTATTGACATATTTTATCTTTTCTTCTTGGATAATAGATATTCCCATTAAAGATTGTTCAGTAATCGTACGGAACTGTTCTTCAGATTCTTTAATTCTTTCTTCAGCTTTAACCATTTCAGTAACATCGTGGATTATACTCCGCATGCCTACAATTTTTGAACCCTTATAAATCGGGGTAGCTTTAATAGTTCCGTAAAAAAGAGTCCCGTCTTTTTTTCTGAATTGCATTATACCAGGATCGACAGTTTTACCCCTAAATATTAGGTTAAGGTTCCCAATAACTTCATCTCTATCTTCTTCTCGAATGAAATCATTTGCATTTAATCCTTTTTTGAAGTCTTCATGGGAATATCCGAATATTTCTGAAGCGATTGCATTGGTATAGACTAATTTGAAATTTAAATCTATTTCAAAGATAACTTCTGGCAATGAGTTTGCTAAATCTTTGTATTTCTTTTCTGATTCAATTAAATTTTGAGCAGCTTCCTTTCTTTCACTTATATCTCTTGCAATAGTGAGAACATAGTTATTCCCATCTGGATTTTTATAGTAATCAGCAGTTGTTTCCATCCAAACATACTTACCATTATTATTTCTAATCCTTGTTTCAATGGACTTATACCTGTCTGTTAATGCTTTTATGACTAATTCTCGATCATCAGGGTGAATAAGATCTAATACTTTTTTACCTAATAATTCCTCTGAAGAATATCCCATCAATCTTTTATGAGCTTTTTCGTTGATATAAACTATTTTTAAGTGATTATCAAGCACTGTTATTAAATCTTGGGCATTTTCTGATAATAATCTATACTTTTCTTCTGATTCTATTATTTTTTCCTGAGCAATTTTCATTTCTGTAATGTCGTGAATTATACACCTAACTCCAATAACTTTACTGTCTTTGAAAATTCGGCTTGCGTAAACATTAGCAAAAAAAGATGTTCCATCTTTTCTCTTTAAATTCAATATTAATGGTTTTACATATTCTCCCCTAAAAATTTGCTTAGTTTGTTTTAGAACCACTTCTTTATCGTCTAAAGATATGAATTGAAAAATATTCATGCCATCTCTGAATTCTTCTTGTGTATAACCGAATATTTTTGAAGCGATTAAATTGGTATAAGTTACATTAAAAGCTAAGTCAATATCAAAAATAACCTCTGGAAGAGAATCTGCTAAAACTCGATATTTTTCTTCAGATTCTTTTACTTCTTGTTCTAAACTCTTGCGTAAACTTATGTCTTGTGTTAAGACTTGAATATAACTTTTATTATCAAGCTCAATTTTTGATGCAGTTACATTAACCCAAATGAGTTTTTTATCATAATTATAGATTTGAATATCTTCCGGGCCGAATATACCCCCCTCGAATAAATGTGTGAAGACTTTTTTCATATGGGCCATTTTATCTTCGGGAACAACGTAGAGTTCGGAAAACTGACGACCAATTAAGGTTTCTCTTTTAAAACCAAAAAGATTTAAAGTAGCAGAATTCACTTCTACAACTTGACTACTAATATCTATTAGTACGATAGAAATTGGAGTCTTGTCAAAAATTAGTCTATAATTATCTTGACGGAGGAAAAATTCCTCTGCTTCATTATTAGGGCTTTTCAAAATTCTTAATTAATAAGAATCCAATTGATTCTATTTTCATTTTATTAAATTAGTAAAGTAATAAATTCAGTATTTTTTAATATTCTCTTTATTCTCAAAGTGCGTTTGACTATCTAAAATAAAAAATTTGTTAGGTATGTTTTGTTCTGTGTTCTGAATACTGATAAAGTACTTTTAAACATTTTGGTGGAGCATCCCAAAAATCAAAAGTAGGTAAGTCTGATGATATGAATTTTTGAAACCAAGGAAATTTGTATGGGAAAGGTCCACTAAAATAAACAGGGACAGAATATTTCTGCATTAGTCTCTTAACAGGTTTTAAGACAGATCTTTCTAACATAAAAGACATTTTTTTTAAATTTTCGTCGATCACCATACCAGAGTTTTCAATTGTTTCCATTACATCATCAAAATCAAAGAGTCCCCATACAATTATCCCATCAATTTCTCCTGATTTCATCAACATTTTAGGAAATTTATAGAATAGGTTAAAGAAGTTTGCATCGAAAGTAACATCGATAGGATTGTTCGCGCTTGCAGTAAATGGTATCAATTCTGATAACTCATCCTTTAGTTGCGTAGAAAATTCTGGAACCTCTAATCCATAGAGTTCTAAAGATTTTGCCATCATTGAACCACTACCTCCTGAATCGGTAATAATTCCAACCCGTTTACCTTTCATAAATACGTTGTATTTTTGAGCAAACGATAATGTTCTCAAATAGTATAAGAAATCCTTAACGGAATTTGTTGGAATTATACCTGAATCTTTGAAAACAGCATCATAAATTTTTTGATTACCACTTAGAGAACCTGTGTGACTTTTAATCGACCTATTTGCGGCAATAGTTCCACCGGTATAAATTGCCACAATTGGTTTAAAAGGGGTGATTTCCTTTGCAACTTTAATAAACTCTTTTCCTCGTTTGATTTCTTCGATATAAAGCCCAATTACCTCGGTGTGGGGATCATCCTTAAAGTATTGTAGAAAATCGACCATATCGATATTTTGTTCATTACCTATTGAAATTGATGTACCAATGTTTACACCCATTTCTTTCGCATGCCAGAAAGTTTGAGCCGCGATTGTACCTGATTGGCTTATTATTGAAATATTTCCTCTTTTTGGTGTTGCGTAGGGCCAAAAAGTATTCAGATAAGCATCCTCTCTTTCAGGAAATCCATACCAGGCATTATAAATTCCTAGGCAGTTCGGACCAATAAACCGCATATTATATTTTTTAGCAATATCGTCGATCTTTTTTGAGAACTTAATTCCCTCTTCTCCAATCTCTCTAAATCCACCTGAAGTTATTAGTAGGTTTTTAATTCCTTTTTGACCACATTCCTCCATAACTTGAGGAACTACATGTGTAGGTAATATAAGAAAGGCGAGATCAGGTGTTATTGGTAAATCTTTTACAGATTTATATGCCTTCAATCCTTGAACAATTTCTAGTCGAGGATGTATGGGATAAAGATTATTAATAAATCCCCTTCCAACTATTATGTTTCGTAGCTGCATTGAACCCATCGTTGTAAGTAAATTATCATTTGCACCAAATATCGCAATACTTTTTGGATTAAGAAATTGATGTAAAAAATGCAGGTTGTTTTTTTCTTTTTCTGAGTTCTCAGTCAATTTTAAAATCAATTACTAGATTTTTTTTACTATAGAATAATTAATTTAATAAAATTATGCTTGAAATATGAGTTTTTTTTATTTCTTTTCGGACTTTTTCAGAGAAGAATTTATTAAGGGTGTTATCGATATTGATCAAGGTTGGGTAGCCAATAATGAGAGTAAAATAATTTTTTTTAGCGCAGATTATTCTGTAAAAGATAAAGCGTTAGCTTTGGGAGCAAAATACTTTCTTGAAAAGCCATTTCAACTAGATAAACTCTCAATTGTTATAGAAAAAATAATTTTAGAGAGTTAACAGGATTATTTTATTTGCAATGAATTCTTCAGAGAAATTTACCTTTTGAGCTCTATTTCAGCAGAATAACCTGGAATAACACCGTCATAATGCACGATTTCTTTTTCTTTTAATTTCTTTAGAATTAACCTGACTCCTTCAAATTCTTCCTGACATAAGGTTTGTAATTCCTTGTAATTCAATTTTCCCCCGTTTTCTTCTAGCTTCTTGATAATGAATTCTTCTTCTATTGATAATTCTGACATAATATTATAGTTAAAATATTTGGTATAAATATTTAATTTATTTCATTTTTTACCAGTACTGCCGAATCCTCCTAAGCCTCGTTCGGATTCGGGTAATTCATCAGTTTCTACAAATTCATAGTCATGAATTTTGCCTAGAATTATTTGACATATCCTTTCTCCTTTTCTTAAAATAACATCAGTATTTGAAAGGTTTACAACGATTGCCATCCATTCGTTTCTATACCCAGTGTCAATTGTTCCGGGAGAATTTACAATAGACAACCCCTCCCATAAACCTAATCCACTTCGAGGAACGACCTTGAAGTAATATCCTTCTGGGATTGCTGTTGCAAACCCCAAAGGACAACCGATTCGCTCTAAAGGTTTGAGAGTATAGGAGTCAGAATTAATTTCTAACAATTCTTTTTTACCGTTCTCGTTGATAATTTTCTTAAAACCTAAAATGTGTGCGTCAGCACCAGCATCTCCTTTCTTTGACGGTTTAGGGACGATAGCTTCCTTATTAATTTTCTTAAAAGGGATCGTCAACTTGTTTGTATCCTCTTTCATCTTAGTACATCTTATATTTCCAAATATAAAAAAGAGTTTTTATTAAAGAATAATTAAAACTGATAAGAAATAATAATATAAAATCATTAATCATTAACAGAGTTAAGTGAAAGAATATGATAGAAACTGATAGATACGACCCCCGATTAGATAAAGAAGTACTTAAAGAAATTTTTGAGGATTTTATTGAAAATAAGGCGTATTTCTCCTCAACTTGGCGAGAATTTGAAAAAGAATTAAATAAAAGAGTTTTGGACTTACAATATCGAAATTCTATGATTGTTGCTAAAGAAGAAGGAGAAATCGTTGGTTGGGGGACGTACACCTTAATTGAAGATTACTTAGGTAATAAAAGAGCTCTAATACATCAAGTTCTAACCAAAAGGGAAAACTCATATAGAAAGGGAATTGAGGAACTAATAATTCGAGAGTTAAAATTGTATATTAAACGAACTCTTAATTTAGATAGAGTTTTTTTGATTTGCCAAGATTCAGATAGCGCTCTAAGAAACTTAGTGATGAAATTAGGTGCGAAAAAATCTAAAAATTATTGGTATGAAAATGAAATCTAAGTGATAATTTTTGATTGATAAAGAGAAGCTGTGTGAAAAAGCAAAAAATCTAATAAAAAATGAAGAGTTCGAAAAAGCAATAAAAATTTTCGAAGAGCTCTATCAAGAAAAGCCTGACAACGACATAAAAAATAATCTTATAGATGCTATGTTTGCATATGGTGGATTCTTAAATGATGAATACGTTTTAGAATACCAGAAATCAATCAGTATTTTCAAACGGATAATAGATCTCGACCCAGAAAACTACAGGGCACATTATAACTTAGGAATTGCCTATTTTAATTTAAACCGATTTGAGGAGGCTCTGAACTCATACGAAATGGCGATTAAAATCAACCCGGATTATAAACATGGCTATTATAACATCGGATTACTCCATGAAGAAACAGAAAACTTAGAGAAAGCTGTTAGGGCTTATGAGAAAGCTTTGGAAATTGATCCAAATTATGTTTATGCCACGCACGCACTGAAAGCAGTTAGGATGAATATGGATAATTCCGTTAAAACCGAAAGTAAAACTCAAGAGATTAAAGATAAAGTTGAGAAATTGAAATCAGTATTAAGTATTTCAAAACGAGTAAGATTTGACATGATACAAGATATTCTAAATGTGAATAAGGAAACCCTTCTGGATATTATTATTATCTGGGGAAAGAAAAATTATTGCGAAATCGATGGAGATTATTTAATTATAAACAAAGAATCCTTAGCTCAATTTTTTGAAGATTTAAATCAAAATGGCATAGAGATTTAACTTTTTTAGATTATTTTTTTAAGAGTTTATTGTTTATAACGCAACATGCTATAATAACAACTAAAGATATAATTCCCGCTACAATATATCCCCCATAAGTATCAAACAGCTCGTCCATAATATATCCGTGGTTCTTTCCTTTTTTTAAATTTATTTTATATGAAAATTTAAACCATATATGTTTTTAAAATTATTTTATGAAAATAATTGAATTTGGAATATAAGACCAGAAATAAGAAAAAAAATAGAAAAAATAATTTAATAATTCTTTACCGCTCAATCTGGAAATTGACTTGTACTCGAACTCTATATATGAGCTTGTCTTGATCTTCTTTTACCTTGACATCTGATTCGACAATTTGGATATTTCTTATACCACGAAGCGATTTTTTAGCCTCCTCGAAAGCAACTCTTACCGCATCAGCCCAATTTTTATCGCTTGTGGCTACTAATTGAATACTTTTATATACTGATATTTTAATTCACCTTCTAAAATTTATGTTCTAAAAATATTGTAGAATTTTTAGTAAGACTAATTGTTATTGTTAGATATTTAAATATTTCTAGAAAAAATCCTAAAAAATAAAAAAATAGAAAAAAAAAGTGTTATAAAAATGATTATTTAGGCATCGATATTTTCGATTAATGTAGCAATTCCTTGACCGCCACCGACACAAGCATTACTTAACCCATATTTCGCTTTTTTATCTTTTAATATTCGAGCTAATGTCCCAGGTAATCTAATCATGGTAGATCCTAATGGATGTCCAATAGCAGTTGCTCCTCCCATGACATTTACTTTTTCTTCTGGGATGTTGAAATGTTTCATACAGTTTAACGCGACAATACAGAATGCTTCATTAATTTCCCAGTAATCTATGTCGTCAGCGGTTAAGCCAGCGTGTTTTAAAGCCATTTCAGTTGCAGGAACGGGACCACGACCCATTACACTGGGGTCTACACCTGCCCATCCGAGCGAGACTATTTTTGCCATCGGTTCCAATCCTCGCTTTTTAGCTTCTTCGGCTTCCATCATAAGACAAGTAGTAGCACCAGCATTCAATGGAGAAGAGTTTGCAGCGGTTATTACACCCTCAGAAGTTCCTTCTCTTTCTTTATAGCCTGCTCTGCCTCCATTCTTTTCCAAATAAAATGGTTTTGACAATCTTCGTAATCCCGCAACACTTTCAAGAGAAGATTTTCTTGCAGCCAAATCCTTTTCAACCATCATTGGTTCTTCTATATTACCTTCTACATGGCCCTCAACACCTATAATTTCGCCTTTAAACCAACCGGCTTCTTGATTATCAACCGTTAGATTATGAGATCTTACCCCAAATTTGTCCATATCTTCTTTGGTGAAGTTAGGCATTTCCTCTTCATATAATTTCTGAGCCGTTTGCAACATATTAATTGTCGTCATGATATCATATTGAGGGCGATACCATTTGCTCTTTTTATTTACCATTCCTAAATTTGGGTTAACATGGGTATTTTGCATATCAACACGAGTCATATGTTCAACTCCTCCTGCTAAACAGATTTTGCTATATCCTGTCATGATTTCCATAGCCCCAACATGCATACCCGCACCTGCAGATCCACACTGTTTATCAACAAACATTGCGGATGTTGAAACTGGAAATTCTGCTAGAAATAACGGAAGTCTACCTCCATAAGTCCAATTTTCAAAAACACCCATAGCAGTTCCTACTGTAAACTCATCAATATCCTTTTTCTCGATGCCTTTATCTGCTAATTTTTGATCAAAAAATTTCATCAATAATGTAGCTAACAGTTCATCGCTTCTAATCTCGCCAAACACATCTCTCTCGGGCTGTTTTGGTCTAGATCTAGAAAAACCGGTTCTTGCGTAATCAATTAACCATACTTCTTTCATACTTTTTTATCCCTCTTATTATATTATGTTTTTTAATAGATATTTTCAATTAAATTTTTGATATTAAGGTATGGAAGTGCAAAAATGTATTAAAGTTTTTGATGATTAGTCTATGGAACTTTACACATTCATTTACTCATTTTGATAATATGCTCGAAAAATTATTAAGATTTTATTAGTATCATTTTTATTTTTGGAACATTTAGTTAAAATATGGTAGAAACGATTGTATCGATCATCGCTGGTTCTGAATCCGACAAAGATGTTTGTGAAAAGGCAGAAAAGGTTTTGAAGCAAAATAACATCCCTTATGAACTAAAAATTATTTCTGCTCACCGGGATCCAGACAAACTAGACGATTATTTAAAAAGTTGCCAATCTTTAGTATATATTACTGTTGCGGGATTGTCTGCAGCTTTACCCGGCGTTGTGGCTTCAAAAACAGATAAACCCGTTATTGGAGTGCCTGTTAGTGCTAAATTGGGGGGATTAGATGCGCTATTATCTATAGTCCAAATGCCTCCCAGAATCCCTGTGGCATGCGTAGGAATAGATAGCGGTGAAAATGCAGCGTATTTAGCAATTAGAATACTCAATTTATCCAAGAAATAATAATATGGTGATTATTTTGGATGAAAACTTAATTGAACTTGGAAAGAAGAACGCTGCTTTTAAGGCAGTTGAAGAAAATGTTAAAAAAGGCATGATCTTGGGAATTGGGAGTGGTTCTACTGTTGTATATGCCGTGGAAGCAATTGTGGAGATAAATCAGAAAAATAATTTGAATCTAAAATGCATCCCAACTTCATTTCAATCTCGCCAATTAATAGTTGAGAACGGACTTACTCTAGTTTCATTAGACACATATCCTGAAATTGATCTGGATATTGATGGAGCAGATGAAATTGACAACGCTTTAAATTTAATTAAGGGTGGGGGAGGATGTTTAGTCCAAGAGAAAATTGTGGCGTCCGCTTCAAAGAAATTAGTAATTATTGCGGATTATACTAAAAAATCAGAGTATCTGGGAGAAAACTGGAAAAAAGGAGTGCCAATTGAGGTAATTCCTTTAGCTTATGTTCCTATTATGAAGAAATTGGAAAAATTAGGAGGTACCCCTGTATTGAGAATGGCTCATGCAAAAGCAGGACCAATTGTCAGCGATAATGGTAACTTTATTATCGACGTTGATTTTGGGAAAATAACAAATCCTCAAGAGCTGAATATTAAACTGCTACAGATACCTGGTGTCGTTGATACGGGTCTTTTTGTAAAAATGGCAACAAAAGCGTATATTGGCCAAAAGGATGGAAAAGTAGCGATTTTAACTTAAAAAACTCTATTTTTACACACGATATAAAAATGAAAAAAGTAGCAGTATCCATACACGCAAGAGACGATTTTAATCCGAACATTATCCATGGTTTGGATGATCTTGATTTTATACATGTCGATGTGTCAGATGGGAAGTTTTCCTCTGTGAGAAATCTAAATTTGGATGTTTTTCGTATTTTAAATGAATCTTACCAGATACCTATAATAGCGCACATGATGGTCATTGATCCCCCTTATTACATCGAAAAAATCATTGAATACATCGAAACTTTTACATTTCATTTTGAGATTGAACAAGATAAAAATGGCATAATTGAAAAAGTTAGAAGTAAGGGAAAAAAAGTAGGTATCGCTATAAATCCTGATACTAAGATAGAAGAAATTGTTCCGTATTTAAATGCAATTAACTTAGTATTAGTTATGTCCGTTTATCCCGGAGGTTCTGGGCAGAAATTTATTCCTCATTCTATTGAAAAAGTTAACGATTTAAATAAGCATAAAGAAAAATATGATTTCCTTATTGATATTGACGGTGGAATTAATATTGATAACGCTAAAAAGTTAAATGTAGATATATTAAGCAGTACAAGCACAATTTTAAATGCGAGTGACCCTAACAAAGTAATTTCTATACTGAAACATTCTGATGAGATTTAATTACTTTTCAAAATATTTTTTGATGAACCTTTTGCGATATGGTTCTGGATTTTCTCCGTTCTTCAGAACGAACGTTTCACACTTCTTGTAAAGATTTAGCATATGATTATACAATTCGGTGTAGTTCTTATTAGGTTTTATAACAATGCTCTTCTGCATTTCTAAATATTGGTTTACCAACTCAGTCCAATCAATGTTTTTATTTGTGGAATCGTAATAAGATTTAGAGCTTCGAAGTGCTGCTCCCAAAGCAGCAGAATCTGTAACCTCAAATTGCCGAATGTTAGTATTGAAAATGTCTGCTGCGATTTGTACGATTTCCTTGTTAGTAGAAGCCCCTCCCGTAGCATAAATTTCTTCTGGTTCTTCTCGTATCCATTCAGAATGTAGTCTCATAGATAAAAATTGCGCTTCTATAACAGCTCTTACATTTCCTTCTAGATCATCTTCACTAAATCCAAATCGGTATACTTCAGGTATGAGAACAAGAGGGACTACCTCTGGAAAGAAGTAAGGTAGCATAATTTTTCCGTAATTGCCAGGAGGAGTGTTTTTAAGTATTTGTGAAAATTTATTCCAAGTAAGGTCAAACCTATTTTTAATTTTCTCTCTTGCTAAAGAACCGTTTTTATAGCACAATAATCCCATGTACTCTCCCGTAGGGGCTCCAAAAATGTGCCCTTCACCACTTAAATCAAGGTTTAAACGCTCTAGGTAGGTAAAATATGTGTCGCTAGTGCCTAAACTAATAGCAGCTCTCCCTTTTTTTGTAAGACCTATACCAATTAAACTGTTTGGATTATCCCCTGACCAAGGAATGAGAATAGTATCTGGAGAGAAATTGTACCTTTCAACGAAATAAGGCGATATTTTTCCAATAACATCATAGGAACTAGTTAAGGCTGGTAGTTTTAGCATCAAGTCGGGAGCTGTGGCGTCTAATGCTTTTTGATCCCATTGTTTTGTCGCGATATTCATCAAGTTCATTCCTGCCCCATCGCTGTGATCAATCGGTGAATTCTTCCCCAATAATAGTGAAGATAAGAAGGAACTTACCAAATGAATTACGGAAGTTTTTAAATAATCGTCGTAATTCTGTTTGAAAAATTTTCTTATTTGAGGGCCAGAAAACCTTTCGAATGCGTCCGAACCAGTAATTTTGATTGTGGATTCCATCCCCCCTAATTCATTTCGAATCTCTTCACACTCTTTATTAGTGCTCGAATCCATCCAAACAGGGTTAGTATTTCTTGTAAAAACATTTGTTAATTGATCAACTAAAGTTTTATCTGGATCTAATTTTTTCAATATTGAAGCGAAAGATTTATTTAGATAGACAGTCCCATGTTGCTGACCAGAGCCAGAAATAGCTTTTATTTGTTCTAGTGGTATATTTGCCAGAACAAATTTATTAAGTAGCATATCTAATGCTTCAATCCACATTAAAGGATTTGAATGAACCGTTTTTCCACCATCAGATATATAAACTCCATTTTGAGTATTATACTGGGGTAGCTCCTTATCAAAATTTATAACATAGGTATATAAGCTTTTTTTTTGGTTGAAATCTATAAGAATACCCGTTAAACTCTGGGTGGAACAGTCTAAACCAAGAAAGTAATCCATGATCCTATATTCTTTTTAAATTTAATGAAGTTTTTCTCCTTAATTTAATTATAATCAAAAAAAAAGATAAGAGTTTTCTACTCTTGGAATTTTAATGATTTACCACAACTTGGGCAGAAATTTCTTAGAGAAGTTAATTGGTACCCACAATAAGGACAGTAATGAACATTTACATGGGTTTGATCGTATGGCTCTTGAAAAGAATCATCTCCATAATAATGTTCATAATATCCTTCGGACGGAGCTGATATTCGAGATAACTTCTTTTTTCTTAAAAATAATAAAATGCCCACAATTACTCCAATAACAACTACAATAGCTACTACTACTACTAAAACTAAAACTAAATCTAATTCTAGAGACGATTGAATTAAAAAAGCTATTATAAAGTCTTCTGACTCGCCCTCACTATCAAAAGCTGTAATCCATAATATTGCTAAATAGCCATCTTGAGTAGCAGTATCGTATTGTGACGCTGTTGAAATTTCTTTAGTTCCAGTTCTAGATGAAAAGCTCATAGTATATGGTACTGTAAATCTACCATTATGAGTGTTCGAGCTCGGTTCGTAAACCAATTCAGAAAGAATATAAGTTCTTGGATTTATAGGTACTATTGTATTATCTTCGGAGATTGATACGATAAAAAGATTGACAGACACCCTCATTTCTGAACTGTCTTGATCCTCATAACTGACTGAATCCGTCAAGTTTACTTCGAAATCTAATTGATTTCCCTGAGATACAGAATAAACATTTACACTATCCTCTGTATGAGTCTCATCAAAAAAAATTGTTTTAGAACTATCGATTATTAATACGCTGGAACTTTCTTCGACGAACTCCGGGGGATTATTGACGATTCCTGAAACTAATCTTGGAGAATAAGGATTGTAGTAATTATTAATGGGATTGTAAGGTAGGATATAAAATGTTGCAACGCCAGAAGGATCCACAGAAGTTGGAATAAAGCTATTTGAGTAATCAAAAGGATTAGGGCCAGAATTAGATAATACAAACGTTTTATTTATTGTGCTTTGTTTGTTGTAATAAGAAAACGGTAAAATTGACAAGTAAGATACAACATTATAACTAGTTCCATCAAGCGTAGCTTCAATATCTAGCGAATCGAATCCATTTCTTTCTATGCCATTAGTACTAAACGTACTTGTAAATTGTGGTATTTGGGATGAATTGTAATATAAGATTTTGGAGATTTTCATGTAAATATTTCCTCCATATGTTAGGTTTACTTTAATAATATATGGTTTATCACTTGGGGCTGGTAGAGAAAATATTGTATTGATGGAAATTCCATCTGAGTTAGAAATCATGCCCACGATATCAGAATACCCATCGTTTTCTATTGAAACATTTAAATAATTATTAAGATAAGCTGAGCTAATTGGTACATCTCCAATCTGATCTTTAATAAAAACTGAAATGTTAAGTTGAGGTGATGGGGTACTTTCAGATGGCAAAGAAATATCGATTGATACATTTTCAGTTTCTAAGAAATAATTCATTAG
>JABXKD010000007.1 GCA_013375475.1 Promethearchaeota archaeon | reverse complement strand
AATACTATTAAAATAAGAGAAGTTTTGGGAGATTGACAAACATGTAGTAAATTCAAAAAGAAGTTTTATTGACCTTTCCATGATATTGTATATTTTAATTCCTTAGGTCGTTCAATATTTGGTTCTTTAAACTCCCATTTTCCTTTAATTCCGAGTTCTTTAGCAGTTAAATCAAAATGACAAACCGCAATCCCGATGTCCAAGCGAACAAATTGGTTATAAGAGGATAATTTTTTATCATCTGAGAATTTTACAAAGAAATGAAAAATGTTCTGTTCCTTTTCTTTTAATATTCTCCAAGGCTGTTTATTTCCCGCTGATGGACCAATTCTAACCATTTCGAGTATTGTTTTATATTTACCAATTTCATCTTGTTCAATCTGAGAATTAAAATCTCCGTTAAAAAATACCAGCTCCCAAGGTTTTCTTAGTTTAGCTTTAGATATCGAACGAATAAATTTTTCTTTCAATCTTCTAGAAGTGGGATATCCTACAGGGCTTACGGCGGGAATTCTTTCGTCACTTTTAAGCTGGATAAAATCTGAAAATTGAGACCGGTTAAATGTTCCCCCTAACCAACATGTCCCCAAATTCAAGTCAGTAGCTGCCAATATTATAGCTTCAAAAATATAACCATAATTTTCGAGATTGTATTCCGCTATGTTAGTAGCCCCAGCGATGAATTCTTGAGCACCTTTAATAAATCCGTATGTGCCAATTTTAACATTTTCTTCAGGATTAAAATCTGGAATGCTTATTAATTGGAATCGAGGATTTCCGCCTTGAGTTTTAAAAGGGCTATCAATGTCATTTAGTTCTAAAATCTGCTCTAAATCATTTCTTAGGTTGTTACCCATTGCTTTATTCAAAAAGGTTCTCCAGGAAGTGCGTTCTTTTATTACTTCAATAACTGATTTTGAAAATTGCATTATCTTATATCTCAATTTAATTACTATTGTTTGCACTAAGGTTTGTAGTTTAATAACCTTAATTTTTATAATTTAAACTAATCTGGAAAACATTTATTTACTTTAATTAGTGCATGTCTCAAATATTGCTTCATAAAATGCCTTTCACTATTGCAATACTCCAGTTTTTGGGTATTTGTTAATTCGTTATAATTTTCTAAAAGCGAATGAACATCGTGAATCATAACCAAATATTCATTTTTTGCAGCGTCGCATTTCTGAATTAATAAATCATCGTTTAATAGGGGAGTAACTGTAGGATTTACATTTTGAAATTCTCCATTATTGATTAAAGGAGTAGTCTCAACAAGCTCTCTTTCAGATAATTTATTTACTTCTGAATTATTAATAAAGCCTTTTGAAATGAATATTCATCTCGGAGAATTTTCAAATTAAAGAAAATAAACCAAAATGCCTATTTAAAAAAAAAGCCTCTTTAAGTTTAGTAAAATTAAGATAAGATTAATTATTCAAGATGGATTTTAGATCTTGAAGTACGGTTAAATGTAAGAGGCCAAGATTTAGTTGGTGTTGAAGATTATTATCGAGTGACGGAATCTGGTACAGAAAGACTTTTCAAACTTGATAAAGTAATTGTAATTAAAACAAGGCGATTAATAAATGCGATTAAAAGATAAAATTGTTGTATTGACTGGAGCAGCATCAGGAATTGGCAGAGCTACAGCAATATTATTTGCTAAAGAAGGTGCGATCCTGGTTCTTTCGGATAATGATGAAGAGAATCTAAATGAAACTTATAAGCTTATTAATGAAGATGCAAAAGAAAGAACGGAGATAATTACTGTTGATGTAAGAAGACAAAATGAAGTAAAAGCGATGATTAACCTAGCTATTGAAAAATATGGAAGAATTGATGTTTTAATTGTAAATGCGGGAGTTGTTAGAGTGGGTGATGTCGAAACTTTTCCCGACTCTGATTATGATTTACTCATTGATGTAAATATCAAAGGAACTCATTACACATGTAAATACGCGGTTCCCTATTTTAAAAAGCAAGGATATGGATCAATTATTACGCTAGCTTCAGTTGCTGCCCATATAGGTCAAACTGCCCATGCGAATTATTGTTCAACAAAAGCTGCAGTATTAGGCTACACTAGAGGGTTAGCTTTAGATTTAGCGCCATATAACGTCCGAGTGAATAGTGTTAGCCCAGGAGCAACAGATACACCTATGCTTCAAAGTGATGTAGCAAAACAAGCAAAAGATAGAGGTTTATCTTATGATGAAGTAAAAAAGGAGTTTGAAGAGGAGGGTGTTATGGGTCGTTGGGCAACTTCAGAAGAAATCGCAACAGGTATTCTATTTTTAGCCACTGATGAATCAAGTTACATGACTGGAGCAGATTTGAGATTAGATGGTGGTTGGACTACCAGATAAAACTTTTTTTTTATTTTTAAATTTCCCGACTTGTGCAATCACATTGTCATTCCACCGTCAATGGATAGACTAATACCTGTTGAAAATCCATTTAAGGCAAGAAATAGTACTCCTTCTGCAATTTCCTCAGGAGTACCAAGTCTTTTCATTTTTTGTCTTGATATAAATTGATTTCTAGCTTCTTCAGGATCTTCATATTTGGATAACCTATTAGCTAGAGAAGGTGTATCTGTTGTTCCAGGACAGATGGCATTAACACGTATGTTGTCTTCAAGATAGTCGGCTGCCATAGCGCGCGTTAATGATAGCACAGCTCCTTTAGAGGCAGTATATGCGGCTCTGTTCGCAACTCCCTTAAATGCTACTGAAGAAGAATTATTTATTATTGTCCCTTTCGATTTTTTTAAATGAGGAACAGCATATTTTGAGACGAGATAAATTCCCCTTACATTAACCGCCATTGTTCGATCCCAATCTTCAGTTGAAATGGTATCAACACTTCCAGGAAGAACTATACCCGCATTATTGAATAAAATATCAATATCACCATAAATTTCTATAGTTTTTTCAATTAATCGTCTTGCCTCCTCTTCCACTGAAATATCAGCTTGAACAAATATTGCATCTCCTCCAGATAATTTAATTTTTGCTACAATATTTTTAGCGGACTCGGATAATGAATTACAGCACACTTTTGCTCCCTCCTTAGCAAAAAGGAGAGCGGTTGCTGCACCAATACCCGCTCCAGCTCCCGTTATAACAACAATCTTCCCTTTTAATTTCATTTTTAAAGGATTATTAATTTAAATTTTGAATAAGTAGAGATTAATATTTTTAAAATTAATTAAAATTTGATTTTTATTTCATAAAACTTTAATGAAAAGAGAGTAATTTATTGATAAGAACTTATAATGCTAATTTGATTTAAATGACATTAAGAATTAAGAATGAGCAGTTTGTTGACGATAAAGGCCGAACAGTGCTACTGAGGGGTGTGAATTTAGGGGGAAGCTCAAAAGTTCCAGTAACTCCTAATGGCGCAACACACATTAAAACTAATTTTACAGATCATAGAGATGTTTCTTTTATTGGTCGACCATTCCCTCTAAAAGAAGCAGATAACCATTTTTCACGATTAAAACATTGGGGCTTTAATTGCCTTAGGTTTTTGGTAACCTGGGAGGCTATAGAACATAGTGGTCCAAGAAAATACGATAAAGAATACTTAGATTATTTTGAAGAAATCCTAAAGATTGCTGGAGAAAATGGGTTTTACATGTTTATAGATCCTCACCAAGATGTTTGGAGTAGAATGACTGGGGGAGATGGTGCTCCTGGATGGACATTTGAAAAAGTAGGTTTAGATTATACGAAATTTGAATCCTCGGAGGCAACTTGTGTAATGCAACAGAGATATGACCCTAATAACCTTACTAAATATCTTCCAATGCATTGGATAGGGAATACCTATAGATTAGCTAATGAAACGATGTGGACATTATTCTTTGGAGGAAAAGATTTTGCACCTTCATGTAATATTGATGGAAAAAACGCTCAAGAATATTTGCAGAATCACTTCTTTGATGCTATGAAGCAACTAGCATTGAGGGTAAAGGACAATTCACTTGTATTAGGTTTTGATATATTGAATGAACCCCCTCAAGGATGGATAAGTAAATATGTTGATGGAAGCGAATGGGAGGGAAAATCTGATGTATTAGGGCATGTTTTTACTCCTATCGATGCAATGGCTACAGGGGCGGGGCATACGAGGACAATTGGATATCAAGAAATGAAAAGGTTTGGTATAAAAGAAACTCGAAAAGATGAGTTAAATCAAGAAAAAATTTCATGTTGGTTAGAAGGATTTGAAGATATCTGGAAAAAAGAAGGAGTTTGGGAGTTAGATGAGCTTGGAAATCCAAAAATTGACAAAAATGAATATTTTATTTATAAAAATGGAGAAAAAGTTGATTTCTACCGAGATTATTTCACTCCTTTCCTTAAAGGCTATACTGAAGCTATCCGAGATAAATTTCCAGATGCTATTATATTTCTTACAGGACCAATGGAGGGTGTGATGAAAGGAGAGAGATTTGAATTAGAAATTCCGTTTAATAGTGCACATGCTGCCCACTGGTACGATGTAGCAACAACGGGTACAAAAAAGGCAATGCTTAAAGCTAACTATAATCTAATTACAGGAAATCCAGTTATTGGCAAAGAAAACGTACGACAAATGTTCAATTCGCAATTAGAAAAAATTAAATCATACTCTAATTCTTTTTTTAATGGTATTCCAACCTTAATTGAGGAGTTTGGATTACCGTTTGATCTAAATAATAAAGAAGCTTATCAGAAATTAAAAACTGATCCGAAAGAAGCATGGGATACACATATAAAATTGCTAAATAATTATTATAACGCATTGGATGCTAATTTATTACATGCATTACAATGGAATTATACCCCGGATAACAATAACGAATGGGGGGATTTATGGAATTTAGAAGATTTATCAATTTATAGTATCGATCAAAGGGTTAATCCAAAGGATATTAACAGTGGCGGAAGAGCAATTAAGGGATTCTGTCGGCCACATTTCGTTCGTTGTACTGGCATTCCAAAAAAAATGGATTTTCAAATGGAGGAAGGTTTCTTTTATTTTGAGTTTGAAGGTGATATTTCTATAAAAGGCTCAACAATTCTTTTTATTCCAAGAATCCATTTTCCAAACGGTTATAATATTAATGTATCCGAGGGGGAAATTCAAAAGGATGAAAAAAATCAAATAGTATCTATATTCATTAAAGAAAATGGGATTCATACAATTAGTGTTAAAAAAATCCAATAGCGAATTTTATCCTTCTCTTTATTATCAAAGTTAATTAGATTTAGATTAAATTATGAAAAAATATCAGAAGTTCGTTATAATTTCATTTCCAATGCATCTTTACGTAATTCTTTTGAGTCACGCTTTCTAAATCCTTTAAAACACTTTTCGTTCCCGTAGTTTTATATACTTTCATTAATTCATCCATCGTTGTAATTCTCCCGTTTTTAGCAGAAAGGTAGGAAAGAAGAACTACAGCAACTCCTTGTTTTGCTTGTTCTGGGGTAAATTCTGGTTCTTTATCTTCTAAAATACATTCGGCGAAATACGCATCTTCGTATCCCATGGAGATTTTATAATATTGTGGAAATGGTCCGTGTTCAATTGAGGGACTATAAAATTCTCCTTTAACTTCAGCATCTGGATGGGAAGAGAGAACTCGAATGGGATTTTCCCATGAATGGTCTTCAAGAATTGTGCCTCTAGTTCCATGTAACTCTGTCCTATTAGTTGGAAGATGAATAGTAACTGAGGAAAGATCGACTGTTATCATTGCTCCACTCTTATATCTTAGTAGAATAATTGCGTTGTCTTCTCCTTTAATAGGGGGAGAATTCGTAGCCTTTCCTAACCAGCATTGTGCAGAATCAACTTCTCCCAAAAGCCAATTCAAAAAGGTAAATTTATGAACACCTTGATCAGCAACAACCCCACCACCTCCCTTATTGTAAGTAAAATTCCACGAATTAGGATCAAGAAATTGATCTGGACTAACATATGCTCCTTCATAAGTTCGACCAAGAAAAATCTCTCCAATATAATCGCGGTCTATAATATCCTTCATGAACTGGTGAGCAGGAAGAAAACGGTGATTTTCGGCAATCATGAATTTAACACCAGCTTTTTTTGTTGCTGCTATCATATCATCACACTCTTCAAGTGTAGTAGCCATTGGTTTTTCACATATTATATGTTTTCCCGATTCAGCTACCTCAACAACTATATCTCTATGAAGATAATGTGGTACCATGATAAGAACTGCTTCTATATCACTCCTAAGAAAATCCTCTAAAGTTGAATAAGTTTCTAGTTTAGAATACTTAGCAACTCTGTTTAATTTTCTCTCATCGATATCGTATGCTGATATAAACTTAATCTTTGGGTTCTTTTTAGAACCAAGCTTGTGGAAGCCCCACACAGCACCAGTGCCAATTATACCAAATTTCACATAATCCATAAAATCATTCCTCTATCATTCTATAATTTCTTAAAATCTTATACTAACTGATTTTATTTTACAAAAATATTTTTATCCAAACTTGAAAGCCGTTCACAGCCAGATTTAGTAATCCTATAACAATCTTCTACACCAATCAAACCTTGATTTTTAAAATTTTGCCAAATTTCAATATCCAAAACCATATTCTCTTCAAATGGAATATCTAGGGTTTTCATTGGACTGAATAAATGAATTTCCTCGCATTCTAATCCAATACTATGACCTGTAATGAAACACCTTCCTCGCTTTGCTAGAGATTTATGAAAACTTTTAGCATTATCATACAACTCTTTAATATTTAAATCAGGCTTAATGTTATCTAAACAGAATTCTTGTACTTTTATCAATCTATCCATAATTTCTTCAGCACCATCAGGTATTTGACCTATCACGAGCTCTCTGCTGACATCTGAGACGTAACCTTTCCAAATAGTTCCAATATCAAACCTATTAAGATCTCCAGATTTTAAAGTATTTCCTACTCCTGGTGCTTCAGGATCAGAAGGTCCCAAGTTCATTGTAAGATGATCCCATCCTTCTGCACCTTCATCAACGACAGTTCTTCTAGCAATTTGTAATAACTTTATGTCGCTAATTCCTTCATGAGCAGCGTCAATCATCGCTTTTATTGCTTTTTCAGAAATTTCTGTAGATTTTCGTATGCGCTTTACTTCCTCTTCTGATTTAACTAACCGCATGTCTAAAAATGCTTGGTCTCCATTAACAAAATTCGCTCTTGGAAATTTATTTCTTAAATATTCAGATTGATAAGAGGGCATTAAAGATTCGTATCCAATATTTTTTTCTGCCAATCCCCATTTTTCAATTCTATCTGACACCTCTTTCATTGCTGCTCTAGGAGAAGCAATTCCACTTACATCGGTGACCCAAGAAAATTTATCTACGCTACGATAAGTGATCCAAGTAATAAGGCTTTCCTCTCCATCCCTTCGTAATAAAGATAGACTTGGATATTGATTGTATAGCACATATAAAATCGGATTTGGTGCTACGTGCAATATCGGTAAGCCCGTTGTATAAAATATATTTACGGGAGTAGATGCAACTAACACGTCAATATCATATTTTTCTAAAACAGTGCACGCCTTTTCTTTATTAAAACCAATAGGGTCCATATTATATCAAATTTTTAATTATTAATTTTTTTTAATTTTAAAGATAATTTTGATCTCAAATTACACTTATTAATCTATGTCCATAAAAACTTCTAATCTCTGTAATGCCCCCATATCTCCTTTTGTTTTAAGTTCTCCATCCATAAAAGCTTCCATCGGATCTACTTCTCCAGTGGCAATACCTACAAATAGATCTGAGTTAACTTCTAAACCCATTTCTGCAGCTTCATTATATCCATCCTCTAATCTCGCTTTTTTATTCTCAAAAATCATTTTAGTTTTGTAATCTATATCTGGAAATACAAACTGCATAGTTTTGTTAAAATCTTCAAATTCGTCTGCAATTTCTGGATCATCTAACATATTAACCCATTTATTAAGAGCATCTTTAACTTCTTCGGCAGTAGCCAATAATTCCACCTCTTATTTTGTGTTAATTATTTTATTTCTATTTAAACATATATTTTTAATTATGAGATATTTAGTTAATCTCATTTATATACTTTTAAAAACATAAGTTGTATGTAAATTGCATCTTTTGAAAGAAATATTCATAATTCTATAAAAATTATTAAATTTTCCCTTGTTTTTTAAGCATCTGTAAAACATCTTGAGGGTATTTAGCTTTAAAAAAAGGCATACTTGAATACCAATGACTTAAAATTTTAACCATGAATGAGGGTTTATTCTTATTTTTATTATTTTTGTGAAAATATACTCTTCGGTATTTCTCAGCATATTTCCAACCGCTTAACTTCCTTCCTGCTAATCTCGTTTTTGGTTTATATGTCCATGTAGCATAGTTTATTAACCAAAACTGTGTTTTATGACAAGCAAGTAGTTGATCGATTAGAGAAAAAGCCTTCTTTTTAAAACCGAAGAAAAAATTTGGGCTTAATGTTGAATAAAAATAAAGAGTTGGAGCAAAGTCGATTAACTTGTTATGAATACAGTAATATATTGCCCTACCCGTATTAACATGATCCATATGATAATAAGCCGTATAAATTGCTTCTGGTGCGAAAATTATATCAGGTTTCTCCATTTTTAAATATTCAGCAATATTATCTACAAATTCTTTTGTAAATTCTACTAAACCATCAACATAACCAAAAAAGTGTATATTTTCTGGAAGTATTCCGTGAATGCTTTGAGCATTGTATAATTCTAGAGTTCTAACTTTTGCAAGAAAATCACCTTTAAACTTATCATATTGAGCACCAGGAAGTCCATATTCACCTTTTGTAGTTGAAGCGATCTTAATAATATGCTTCTTTTTACTTTTTGTTGCAAGGTAATGAATGAGATGGCCACAATTTAGCTCTAAATCGTCCGGATGTGGTTGAAAGAATATAATTTTTGCCAAAGTTCCAACCTTACTTTATAGC
The DNA here is from genome assembly GCA_013375475.1 of Promethearchaeota archaeon. Taxonomy (GTDB): domain Archaea; phylum Asgardarchaeota; class Lokiarchaeia; order Sigyniarchaeales; family SOKP01; genus SOKP01. The sequence goes on along the minus strand of JABXKD010000007.1, from coordinate 60,728 downwards.
ATCTAACTGTGCTTGTCTTTTCGCTAACAGAAAGGAGCTTAATAAGATTAAAAAAACACCAATAATCACATATATGATAGGAAAGATTGTAGAAGGCATCAGTGCAAAAACAAAAAAATATGCTAAAAGGGGTGTAATTTGTATAGGTACTTGCTGAATAGGAATCATTCGACTAGCGTTAGCTACTTGGAATGATTGTTGGATTTTCATAATCCCTATGATACTTGCTGCAATTAAAATTGCTGCACTTGCTATAAACAAGAATATCTCGCCTAAATTCGCGGTTCCTCCAAAAACATGAGCAATAACAGCCATTAACGGTGCAATCCAGAAATTAGTTAATGAAAACTGGAATCCTGAGGATATCGCTAATAAAATTCCTTTCAATTTTTCAATTTTTCTTTGTAAAATCTCACATATAAATGAACCAAGAAATAAAGCAATCGTAAAAATAGTCATGTTAAGTACAAGATCAAAAGCTAATATGTCTATACCAGCAATATCTATACTTAATTCAGAAAGACCTAATAGAAAGATCGCAAAAATCATTACGATTATTCCTATAATTTCTACCTTTTTTAAAGTCTCACCCACAATTTTAACAGATCCAATGGCAAGAAAAATTAATCCGAATGCCATTAAACCAGGTATTATCGCGGGACCTATATAAATTTGAGCGATCATGAAAAAAACTGAGCCTATCATGAGTTCCATTAATAACCCTGTTATCCAAAGAGGTTTTTTCACTAAACTTCTAAAGAACTTTGCTTCAGGGGGTACTTGATTAACAACTTTTTTTTGTAACACTAAGCCTATATTATTTATACTTCCCGCCAATATAGCTAAAAAAACACCTATTAAGTATGAAAAACCATTCATTTTTTCTCAACTTTTCTTTTATCTATTACTTAAAATTCGAATAAGATATGATGATAAAATATTGATATTAGTATATATAAAACTTGTTTAAAATAAATTGATTTAGAGGTTAAAATTCTTGACAATTTCTGATATTTTTTCTATTTTTCGAATATCTCCATTCGGAGAGAGTTCATCGGATACACCCAAAATCAAGTTTGGAGAAAATAATTCTAAAACATTCTGAGTATATTCTATGAGATAGTTTTCACTATACTCTGGTAAAAATAATATGGAAGGAATCCCATCTAATAGTATCTTTTTTCCAATTGCTTCTTTGATTTCTTCCATACTTACATCACCTTGAGGTTTTGGTGTTAGGGCTTCTAACCCGTCAAAAGGTAATTGCTCGAAATAGGGAAGGAGATCTCTAAGCGATCCATCTATATGAATATGACAATATTTCCCCGCCCGATGAAGTTGGTTTACTCGCTTTTCATAGTAGGGTATGAGGTACTTCTCAAAATAATGTGGAGGACTTAAATTTGAATCAATATTTTCACCAAAATTGACTATTTGCAGGGGAGAATTTGATATCTGATTATACATCTGATCATCCCAATCTTCCAAGAATGTCATGAAATTCTCCATTTGAGAGGGATATCTTTTTAAAGATAAGATAGTTCGAGTAAAACCCATAAATTCAGTAACTAATTTTTGATACGGAGATTTTGATAAGTATGTACTAGTGACACAGGTATCTCCGAATTGTTTATCTGCTAACTCAAAATTCTTTCTTGAAAAAGAGACCGTTGTGTTTTTTAAAATGTATCTCAAAGTTTTAATATCAGATAAGGTTTTTATCGGATATTCCGTTCTATGCCCTCCAAGCCCACTTCCTATCGATTCTACTTGTTTAAGCTTTCCATGGGGCGTTTTATGAGTGGTGATCGTTTCTCCTTTCTTTGTTCCAGGTTCTCTTTGAACTTTAATATTAGACAGGGGATCAATTACTTCATAATATAATGGTAAATATAATGTTTCTTCTGAATATCTTGGACTACTACCTAGTTCTCTGTAAATGTCGAACTGAGTTTTACCATAATAATGAGGAGGGATTGCTTTTGAGTAATTTTTTTTCTGTTTTGAATAAATCTTATTTCCAAAGTACCAGTAATATAACCTTGGACTGAAAACGATTTTATGCGTCTTTTCTTTTGAAAAAGTATTGAGAATTTCTTGTTGCAGTGTCATGAGTTATTTAACCAAACAAAAGTGCTAAATCCCTAAAATCTTTCTTGCTTCGGAAGGATCTGCAATTTCGCGGCCTAATTCTTTACTTAGTCTTACCATTCGGGCTACTATCTCAGCATTACTTTTTGCTGGAACACCTTCCTTGATAAATGGATAATCCTCTGTTCCAACGCGTACATTTCCTCCATGTTGAATCGCTAACACTGCGATTTTTGTTTGTTCTTTCCCCATGACGCTTATAGTGTGAACACTGTTCTCAGGCATATACTTAATCCTATGGAGATATTCATCTGCGGTAGGAGGAGACCATGTCCCTCCAGGCCAATCAAAGAAAAGAGTTAAAACATAAGGAGGATCTAAAACACCTTTACTAATTAAATGATTTAAATTCCAATAAGAACCAGTATGCCAAATTTCCCATTCTATTTTAATATTAAATTTTTTACATGTGATACAATATTCTTCAAGTTCATCAAGATCGTGAATTACATTGACATTTCCTTCTGAAAAATATTCTGCGTGATGATTAGCAATAACAGAAAGCAAATCTGGCTTTGCTTGAAAATCAGACTTTCTCTCTTCAATAGGATAACTCGACATTCCTGCTTGGATTATGATATCACATTTTTCTCTAATTTTTTTTACAGTTGTTAGTTCTTCTCCTCTTGGAAGATGGACATGGGCAATGGCGGCTCCCGCTTCGTAACAATTAACTACATCATCTATTAGGTCTTCAGTATTCTCTGCCCAATTCTTTAAATCGGGAAATATCCAAGAATTAGCAGTTGTTGCCGTTATTACCATCTTTTCAAATTTATCTTGATACACGACCAGAAACATCTCCTTTCATTATTTTTCTTACCTCATCAACTGTAACTAAGTTAAAATCGCCAAAAATAGTATGTTTTAAACACGAGGCGGCTACCGCAAAATTCAATACTTCTTGTAAATCATCTTTAAAATTTAGAAGCCCGTAGATTAAACCAGCCACAAATGAATCTCCACCGCCAACTCTATCAACGATATGAGTTATCTCATAATGAGGGCTAACAAACATATCTTTTCCATTATATAGTAAGCCTGCCCATGTATTATGACTAGCAGAAATTGACCCTCTAAGGGTTATTCCCACAAATTTCAAATTTGGATATTGTTGGGTTATAGTCCCCATAACATATTTATATTTTTCTGGATCTAGCTTCCCCGAAGTAACATCTGTATCAGGAGCATTAATTCCCAGTACTTTTTCTGCATCCTCCTCGTTACCAATTGCTATATCGCAATTTTTCACTAACTCGGGCATGACATCTAAGGGTGATTTTCCATATTTCCATAATTTATTTCGGTAGTTTAAATCACATGAAATAGTAATTCCCCTTTTTTTTGCTTCTTTAACGGCACTAAGGCAGATTTCTGCTAAGTTTTGAGAAATTGCGGGCGTAATACCCGTCCAGTGAAACCATTCTATATCCTTAAAAATAGTATCCCAATCAAACATACCTAAATCAGCAGTCGCAATAGCAGAGTTATCACGATCATAAATTACTTTACTAGATCTAGCAGATGCTCCTATTTCCAGAAAATAGATTCCGAGTCTATCACCCCCCCTTAAGATTTTATCAGTATTAACTCCAAATTGTCGTAAATATTGAATACATGCATCTCCAAGATCATTTTTCGGTAACCTCGTAACATAATCAACATTAATACCAAAATTTGCTAAAGAAACCGCAACATTTGCTTCCCCACCTCCGAATATTACATCAAATGATCTCGTTTGAGTAAATCTTTTAAAATATGGAGGAGATAACCTTAGCATTATTTCTCCTAATGTTAATACTTTTCCACTCATAGTTAACATCTCTGTTTTAACAAGATGATTAAAGCCCACATAGTTAATAAACTTTAAATGTTAATATCTAAAAGAAAAAAAGAGTAAAAAAAAGGGAATCAATTTAGTAATAGTTTTATATCTTTGAACCACAATTTTCGCAAAAATTACCTTCCTTAGGTAATTGATGACCACAATAAACACAAAATGCTTTTCCCTTAGTTTCTAAAGGTTCCTCAAGTTTTTTGGGGGGAACAACATACTCCTCAGACTTCACATATGCCACTTTCTCACCAAGGATTATTTCCCCTGTGTCTGAGTTGAAACGATAACTAACAATTCCTTTTTGGCGTAAATCAATAAGAACTTGAAGTACGTCCTTAGGCTTAATTCCAACTTCAAGGGCAATATCCTCTAATTTATGGGTGCCTTGATTACCACGGTCAAGTAACGCAACTTTTATAGATTTTTGGAATTTCATATTGGTATAATATTGCGAAAAGCCTCCAAGGATTATAAAGAACGCGGGTATGAAAAGCCAATAACCCCACGACTTAAGACCAATAAAGTCGACATTAAATGCTATAAAAAATAGTGATAGTATAGCAACGAATAAAAACACTAAACCCACCCCTAAAGTCTCGATTGCTGCTTCATATTTCTTTTTTGAATAGTAGCGGTTTTTATAACTTTCATCAGACATAATTTCTATTCACTTCTTTAATTAAGACAAATATAATTTTTAGAATCAATTTGTACGTATTGAGATGATTCATTAATTTAAAAAGATTTGGAGTCCAGTTTGTATGAAGTTAATTAACTAGTTGAAAAAGCCTTTACATTGAAAAATAAGAATAAATAAGAATGGATTTAGAAAATATTAAACGCCTTTCCCATCCAGTATACAACCAAATAACTATTAGGTATTACTTGTCTTAAACCACTTCCTGTTGGGTTGCCTCCCGTCCCAAAAAATTTACTATGTTCCCAGAGAAAGTGATGAACGCCCATTTCTGAGATTGTTAAAGGGAGAACATATTGGTCATCATTTGGATCGTCAATATCAATCGTTTCTCCGACCCAGGAAAAAAGCGTACCGTATATATTGTTTTCAAAGAAATCAGCCCATTTTGCTCTATTTGGATCAATTTCCATATTAGCAATTTCGGGATTTAAACTAGTAGCTCTCGTAGAATTAGGTCTTACGGTTATATTGTAATCTCTTACGCCATTTCCCCATCCAGATGTGTTAAACCTCCACAATTGATCCAAAATATCCCATTTAATAGTTTCATCCTCGTAATTAGGGTCCTCAAATAAAGAGGAATCTTGTATTAGGGTCATGAAAGTAAGGTGAACGATGTTAAAGAAAGCATTTCGATGATACCCTAAAAAGCTATAAAAACCTTCTTCAAATCTTTTTATGTAATGGTGTTGCAATAATGGATTGTCCTCTAACATAATTAACGCAAATTCTACATCCATACTGAAAGCAAGAGCATAGGTATCGTAAGCTGTGTTGCTTACTGATCCCATGTGGCCATTGTGCATTGACATTATTTTTGTTGCTGCGTAATTATAAAGAGAATCGTATATATCTGGATATGCTGTAGCACCAATGCGAAGTAGCGCTAATTGCCATATACTTTCTCCTAAGATGGGGTTTAAATCCGATCCTACGGGTTCTCCGTTCCCACCTAACACCAACCAGTTAGTTTTACGAAAACCTTCTATCATTTGGGCTGTTAATAATTTAATTCTATCGACGCACCACCGACTATCTTCGTTAAATTCAGGATCAATAAATTTTAAAACACTTGCGAATCCTAAATAGTAACCAGCTAGCTCGTCACGGGATGTGTGTAGTCTGACCCTCCAATTGCTATAAGGTCCCGTTCCATTGAAGTGGCGGGGATGAGGATCGAACAACCATTGGTGATATTTTCGATTTTCTGGAGCAGAAACAAACCTTGCCGGCATCCCAGGATAATCTGGTCCAATACCTCCGTTAGGTGCAGCAAGCATGTTAGTAAACCCAGAAACACATTTTTTTACCATACGAGTTGCATTAGCTAATTCGGTTAAATCGTTATTATCTAGAGCATATTTGTAGCGTAAACATTGAGAAGCAAGGGTATAACCTAAATGGAGATTTCCGTTATCAGTTTCATGATAATTCTGAACTTCATTATAAGAATCATTTGTAAATGTAACATCAATACTGATGTTGGTGGGAATATGCCATTTTTCTAACTGATAATCGTATCTATCTGCCATTTGGTCTAAGTAGGTTTGGTTTCCAATGATTTGATTTAATGGAGTGAAGTAGGTGGTATTTGGAGGGTCTAGATTTAAACTGAGTGAAGCCAAATCATCAAGAATATAAAGACCAAAACCTATATAACCAAAAAAACTAATAACTGGAATAGAAAATAAAATTGTAACAACTATATTTTTTTTTAGAAGGTTTTTTCTAGTTCTTATCCGCATATAATCCACTTTTGATTTACTATTAAATTATAATTTCTTAAATCTCTTGCTATGTAATTAATTTTGCTTTTTATCTATTTAAATTTTTAATAGTTGGAGCCATGATGAATCGTTTTTTAATTGTTCATATTTTTTTTTTGCGCCAATATCTCCTTTAAATTGATTTTTATCCATCTTAATTATTCTAATTTTCCAATTTCGTTCTTTTATCCCATTTAGTAGAGCTTCAGGTACTTCTATTTCACCTCTTTTAGAAGGTATAAGAGTTTTTAATACGCCAAAAATTTCCTTAGAAAAAATAAAGACCCCACAATTGTTTAAATTGGTTTTTGAAGTCCCTCGTGGGGGTTTTTCGATTATATCTTTCAAAAAATAATCATCGCAATAAATTGCTGCTCCCAAGTAAGGATCCTCTGTGTAATTTGCTACTAAAATGAAATCATTATTCTCATTTTGGTACGTATCATACACGGTTTTATAAATTTCGTAAGGAACTAAGGTATCTCCCCAAGTTAGAAAAAAATGATTATCAAAAATGAATTTTTCACAAAGTAATAGAGCCCCTCCTGTTCCGTTTAATTCTTTTTGTTCTATATATTCAATTTTTACATTCCATTTAGTACCAGTTTTAAAGTAATCCATAATTTGCTCTTTAAGATATCCTACAACCAAAATTATATCTCGAAAACCTGCATAACTCATTCCATTTATTATATATTCTAAAAAAGGTTTACCATGAACTCGTAGCATGGTTTTTTGGATTTTATCAGTATAGGGTTTTAACCTCTTACCAAAACCAGCACATAAAATTACAGCTTTCAATATTCTTCAACTCCACTACTAGTTTTTAAGATAAAACCTTCTCCACCTTCTTCCTCAATTGCGTTCTTAATTAACTGTTCATTATTGGGTAAAAGAGCAAACATTGTTCCTCCAAATCCTGAGCCATTAATTTTACCACCTAAAGCTCCGTGTTTTAGACAATTTTTGATTATTTTATTAATTTTATCAGTAGAAATCTGAATGTTTTCATTTAATTGTTGTTGGTGAAGATTTAATAGATTCCCTAGTTCTTGATAGAAATCGTTATCGACACGCATGCTCTTTTTTGTAGATATTGATATCTGTTGTTTATCGATTAATTGTTTTGCATTAAAAGTGATATCTCTATTAATAATATTTCCTACAATCTTTTGGCTATATTCTTTTTTTAAATTAGTCAAGTATGGTTCAATATCTTCTAATTTTGTGTGAAATTGATTAAAATCGGGCATAATTTCTTTTATCAACTTAAACGCTTTTAATGTAGCATTTTTCGTTTTTATTAAATCATCAACAGTCGCTTTTTTTTCCTTGGAGTTTCCTAATACAAATCCGTCTAAAAGTAAGTTGTATACAAACAAGTTAGGTTTTGGGATTTCAGGTTTTAAAAAGATGAGGGATCCGAAAACAGATGTGAAATGATCCATCATACCACCTCCTTCCTTAAATTCTTTTACTTCGGTATTGTAACCTTCTAAAGCTACTTGAAATGAGTCTAATTCTTTTCCACTTATTAAATTTAAAAAATACAACCACGCAATAACTAACGCTGAAGAACTTGCAACACCAGCGTTTATTGGTATGTCGCCAGTGATTTTAATTTTATACCCTTTTTTAAACTTACAGTTTCTCCGGATAAACTGATTGTAACCACTTTCTAGATAGTCACGATTAGATTTATATTCTAATTCTCCTCTATTCAGCGGAATTTCTATATAAGAATCTATATCTGGTTGATTAATTAGAAATTTCGGTTCTGAAATTCTTTCTGCTTGTAAATATATATATTTAGATATCGCCATAGAGATGATCGGATAGTTTAAATAGTCCTGATGCTCACCGAAGAGACATATTCTTCCCGGAGACTTTATCTTTATCATTTTTTCTTGAAGTTTTATTAATAAAAAGAATTCAAAGTATTATTACGATAATACAAGGATATTACTTTTTTTTTTCTTTTTTGGTAGTTAGGTTTTATTGATGCATTAATTTATGTTTCTATTTGAAAATTATATGATTATCTAAATAATGTTTGATGAGTTTAATCAATGATCCATGATTTCCTGATAATAAAAGACGGCTTACCTTTATTATTTAAGAATTTTTCTGTAGCTAAAAACATTTTTTCAGAAGCAGATTCATTGATAATGGTCTCCGGATTTTTTTCTGCTCTTAATTCGTTTTCTGACTCATTTGAAGATTTAGGATCGATTTGTGAATTGAAATTATCTAACAATGATTTAAAATTATCTTTTTTAAAGGATACAAGTATTCCTAATTTAATTTATATTGCCACTTACGACGATAAATCTAAACCGGTTAATATTCTAAGGATTTTAAGAAAACTTTCTCGTACTTTTTTACAGAAATTTAGTATCGATGATATAGTAAATTGGAAAGGCAACATTGGTGCATTTAACTCTTTTAATGATATTTTAACAGCCTTTGTAGAGGAAGAATTAAAAGAGAGTGATACAGGTTTTAAGGAACGAGTCGTGGCATTATTTAAGTGTGTAGAAGAAAAAATTAATGAAGAAACTAATTTATTAACGCTAAAAAGTAAGTTAGATCCTCCACCTAACTTACCAAATTATTGTAATCAAATCCCACATTTCACTTCTCTTAAGAAAGTTAATCCAAAAACTTTTCTAACGGGAGAAACTTCACATAAAGTCTTTTATCAAATTGATGGGAAGAAATCCATTAGGCAGATTACGGAAAGTTTGGATTTAAAGCACGAACAAGTATATAATATATGCAAAAACCTCGTAAAATTTGGGTTTGTGAACTTGGCTTAAGAATTATAACGAAAAATGTCAAAAATCCAAGCTCGGCCACCTGCATCTTCAATAGCTCGAGCAACTTCTTTTTCTTTTCCAGGAGCAATCGCGAGCATGCAACCTCCGCCCCCGGCACCCATTTGTTTTGCCCCAAGAGCACCAGCACTTTTAGAAGCTAAGCAAAGTTTTAGGATTTTATCGGTTGCAGCGCCTAGTATTATTTCCTGCTTTTGTTGTGTATCCATTAGTTCTCCAAGTTTTTTAAAATCTTTAGTCAAGAGAGCTACTTTTCCTTGATACACACATTCTTCAATCACTTTGAATGCTTTTAACGTTTTAACATCTCCCTCTTTGATGTTTTTTTTAATCCGATTTAATACTGATGCTGCTTTTCTTTCCTCCATCGAATCTCCTACAACAATAGGAAGATAATTAACTTCTAGTTGCTCAACTTCAGGAGCTTCGTTAGTGCGAATAAATGTTATACCTCCGTGGGCAATGCTATATTGATCCATTCTCCCGCATTGTATCCCTAAATCGTTGTTTTCTCCTAAATACGCAAGTTCAGCAAGTTCATTTTCGCTAAAATGTAAAGAAAAAGCTTCGCTCATAATTTTGAGAAATCCAACCGATATTGCTGCAGATGTAGATAGCCCCACACCAATAGGAATATCGGATTCAACTTCAAGATAGAATCCGTGGGTTATTTTTTCTTTTAACCTCTCATACAAAACGCTCCAGTAGGCTAAATCAATATTTCTTGGAGGGATATCCTTTAAATTAAATTTTACTCTCTCATTCGTATTACGACTATAGAATTCTATCGTGTCATCATTTCGCGATTTGTAGTAAAACTTCATCATGAGGTTAATAGCCATAGCTATAACTGGTTTTCCTAGTAAATCCACTTTATCTCCGATAATACAAATGCGTCCTGGAATTTTAAGATAAATTTCTTCTTTCATTTTTAAGATAAACGCGATTTTAACTAACTTTGAATAAGATAATTTAAATAAACATAAAACTAACAATAATTTCATATAAAATTAGATAGTTATCCTTGAACTCTTTTTTGGTGTTGTTTTTTTCTTCGTTTTTCTTTATCTTTGACTTTTTCTTCCAATTGTCTTAATCCTGCTACATCTTTTCCCTCGAATTTGAAGGTTCCAACAACTTTACTCTCTTCTTTTTCTCCCAATTTACTTATTTTTTCAAAAGATATTGTAACAGGTTTACCTTGCTCTAAAGCTAGATTGATGAAATTTATAAATCCATAATGTTTACTTGGAGCAATATTGAATTTGATAGACACATCTTTTTCCTTTTTGGTTGAAGTTTTCAGTACAAGCCGTAATTTCAATAAAATTCACACAACTTATTTTTTCTTGTATAATTTTATAATGAAATTTAAAATTAAAGATTTATTAGAAATAACCATAGATTAAAGGGATTATAAAAGTTATGGCTTCAAAATTTAGACTTCGTAGAATTTTCAAACCACTAGTCAAATCAGTAGCTAGGATTTTAAGTAAAATCGGCGTAACTCCAAATCTGGCTACTTTTATAATGTTTTGTTTTTCTATTTTAAGTTTTGTTGCACTTGTTTGTTTTTCTAATTTATTTCTATTCTCAATCTTCGTCTTCATAACTGGTTTTCTTGATGGAGTAGATGGAGCAATCGCAAGAATAAAGGAAAGAACAACATTATTTGGAGGTTTTTTTGATTCAGTAATGGATAGAATGAGCGAGTTTGTAATTTTCTTTGCGCTATTAATATACAGTTGGAATAGCTTATTATGGGGGATTATTGATATGAAATTCATTATTTTCATATCTTTTTTTGGTTCGATAATGATTAGTTATTTAAGATCAAGAGCAGAGGTTTTCTTTAAGGGAGATTTTGATTTTGGTTTAATGGCTCGTTCTGAAAGGTTATTTTATTTAGTTATTACGATGATATTTGCAAATTTTTATGAATACTTCAACGAATTTTTATTTATTTTTATGCTCCTAGTGTTAGCTACAGCAATTTTCAGATATTTTAAAATAGCAAAATTATTGAAAGCATACGAGAAAGAAAATTAGCGTATTCATCTATTTATTTTTAGCTCAATAATTAATTTATCTCCATCTTTTAAATTGAAATAATCTCTTAAATAAGGCTCAGCTAAAATCTCAATTATATTTTTTTTGTGATGAGTTCTTTTAATATCAAGTATCGCGGCGTTAATTTTTTCTTCAGGATTATCTATCCGTGAGATTAAACAATCATAACAATAAACAACACCATAAGTTCGTTCTGAATTATCGTCTTGGAACCCCGCGATAACAACAGGTTTTAGATTATTTAGCTTCTCTCGTAATAAATTTATATTTGTGCTATTTAACTCCAAATTCAAAGTTCCTTTATAGGGTAAAAATCCCAATTTCTCTTGGAATTGATCATAATACCCTTTAATTGACACATAATAAGCTCCTTCTTTCATTCCGTTCTGTACCGTCCCTAATATAACAATACTCTCCAGAATGTTCTTTAAATTTTTATACATTAGAAGCATTACATCACTGCCTTCTTTAGTTAAAACGATTTTTTGGATTTTATTCTCAATTTTTCTTTTAATCCATTTTAATTCTATGAGATCGTTGATTCTCCTTGAAGCAGTTTGTTGACTTAGATTAAGAAGCTTTCCGAATTCTACACTGCTTATATTGATTGTTTGGCGGTGTTCTATATGTTTACAAAGTTGATAAAGTGCAAACCAATTAGCGTAGTTTTCAGGTGAAATCTCTCCTTCTTTGCTCATTAAATCACTGTTTTAACTTTTTGTTATTTTGGCTTATTATTTTTTTTTTTATAAGGCTAGAGGAGTGAAGTTCATATTTATCGTAGTATGTATCTAGCCTTTTTACTATTATTTTGTTCAGACCTTTTTCTTCCAAGCCAAGTTTTAGTGTTTTTCCATTATATTTTTGATCTGGTCCTAAAAGGATTATATCCGGATTTATTTCTTCAACTGTTGTAAGTGTATCATTATCAGATCTTCCCAATCTAGCTTCCTTGACATTTTTAAGACTTTTAATCACTTCTAATCTCTGGTTTTCGGGAATAATTGGAGCTTCCCCAGAATATAACCTTCGGTTCTTATCTGTTGCTACAATTACATAAACCTCACCCATTTTAGCAGCCTCATTTATTAGATATATATGCCCGGGGTGGATAAGATCAAACGTACCCGCAATCAGTACTTTCTTTATTATTTTTTGTCAGCTCTCTTTAATCTATTCAATATACTTAAGGTTGTTTTTTTTCGCTTTCTTGCATGCATTTTTTCAAATCGCTCATTTGAAGTGATATTGAAACATCCCCTCTAGTTTTTTCAATGATAGATCTCGCTTGATCAGTTTTATGTCTTAAATCTTGAGTCAATCCAGAAGGATAATCCATTGAAAATAAATGAGTGTAAATGTCGTCCATATTTTCTAAAATATAGTTTAAATCCTTTACGATGGAATTCCTAATATTATCTAAAGCATATCTTCTTAATTCCCCAATTACATCAGCAAGACCGAGTGCATAATTTAAAGGCATAATATTTAGTTCGCTAGGTAAGGGTAAAGATTCTTTTGATATAATGGAATAAAACGCTACAGCTTCAGCATATTCCTGTTCTGGAGTCTTTAAATGCTTTAAAAATACCCCAGGATTGTTATTTACCAAGTCTAGCAGTTCGTTATGGGATTTTTTAACATTTTGGAGTTTTTGGTGATATTGATCAAAATCCTTTCGATGAATATTTTTAATCGCAATGCTACAATCCCTTATTATCATACGAGATAATTTCAAGATTTTCTCTCGATCTTGATCTAACTTATCTAAAGTTTCAGATAATTCCGAAAAAATCTTATTAAGCCTCATTCTTATAAATAAATATTTTAGTAATAATATATTTAATTATCAGGATTTTTTATTAGATAACATTTAGAAAAATAAAAAGTTGAAAATAGTATGAAAATTTTATTAATCCACTCTGAAGGAGTAGAAGTTACAAAACATAAGGAAGCAACGAGTAATCCACAAGAATTCCCAGAAAGTTTAATTAAAATGGATGGGTTAATTCTAGTTGCTTATGTATCCGTAGAGGATCAAGACTCTTACGATACAGATTTAATATCTAATCAGGGAGCTAAAGTGATAGAAGAAGCTATACTTCAAATAACGAATTTCCCCGAAAATATTAGACAGAAAAACGAAGAGGTAAGAGAACATAATAAGAAAGTTGAAAGTGGCAAAATTAAAGGACATCAAAGAAAATTCTTCGAATTAATAAAAGACAGATCAATATATAGAGTTGATAAAGTATTAGTATATCCTTGGGCACACTTAAGTAAATTTCTTAGTAATGAGATGAATGCTATGGAAGTTTGTCCCAAAATAGCTAAGATTTTAAACGATAAGGGTATAGAAGCAAGCTATTCTCCATTTGGGTGGTATAAATCTTTTAAAATCAATTGTATTGGTCACGAGGTAGCTGAGATGTATAGAGATGTTAAATTAGCCATAACACCAGAAGAACAAGTAAAAAGTTCTGTCTTTAAAATCATTACGACAGAGGGAGAGGAAATTGATTTAAAATTCGACAAGGAAAACAAGCTAATTCTACCTGAAATTGATTCACCAATTGAAGATGAGGGTTTTAAACACTTTTTAATGTCAGAATTAGGTTCTAGAAAAGTGGAAAAAGCTATCGAACCGTCTCACATAAAAGTGATGAAAGAATTTGAATTAGTTGATTTTGATCCTAACACTGACGCTGGAAATTTTAGGTGGTATACTAAAGGCGTAATTATGAAAAACTTAATTAAAAACTTTATAGAAGAGAGATTAATCGATTACGGAGCAATTTTATTAGAAACTCCAATTATGTATACTGTAAAAAATAAAAAATTAACTGCTCAAACCGCTCGGTTTCCTGCAAGAAGTTATTGGTTAGAATCAGGTAAAAATAGATTTCTTTTAAGATATGCGAGTGATTTTCTACTCTTTGATTTATTTTCTCAAATGAATTTGAAACCACAATATTTTCCATTACGAGCATATGAATTCGAACAATATGATTTTCGGAGAGAACAGGAAGGTGAATTATCTGGACTGAGGAGATTAAGAGGGTTTGTTATGCCTGATCTTCATACACTCTGTAAAGATTTGAAATCTTCCATCAATGAGTTTATCCTTCAATATGAGCTCATCAAAAACCTTGAAAGAGATTTAGGTATAAAGAGTTTTGTTATATTTAGGGCAACACAAGCGTTCTATAAGGAAAATAAAGATTGGATTATTAATTTAATTAAATCAGAGAAGAATCCTGCCTTATTAGAGTTATGGGAAGATAGATATTACTATTACGTTCTTAAATTTGAAAGAAATGTGCTCTCAGCGCAACACAAAAGTGCTACTCTTGCTACTAATCAAATAGATGTTGAAAGTTCTTTAGAGTCAATGGTTGATAATGATGGAGTAGAGAGACAAAAATATAATATATCATTTAAAGATAATGATGGAATAGTAAAGCACCCTATAATTCTTCATAATTCTCCAACAGGAGGATTAGAGCGGGTTTTATGGGGTTTAATTGAATCTTCAATTCGAAATAAAGATAGAACAGTCCCTGGATTCAAAACTTGGTTGTCACCAATACAAGTTAGGATTATTACTGTTAGTGAAGATCAAAATAAATACGCAGAGAAAATTTTAGATATTATAAATAAATCAGGTTTTCGAGCAGATCTTGACGATAGGGATGAAAAGTTGGGGAAGAAAATCCGACAATCTGAAATTGAGTGGATTCCCTATACAATTATAATTGGAAAGAATGAAGAAGAAGAACAAAATATTTCTATTCGTAAAAGATTAATAGGACAACCATTTGGTCCCAAAAAATCAACAGCTGAACAAATAAACAATATAAAAGTATCAAAATTAATTGAATTGCTTGAAGAAGATACAAAAAGTTTTCCAAAATATAAATTACCAATACCTTTCAGAAAATTTTCAACTAAAATTTATTTTAGAAGGTAAATGACTCTTATGACAATAAAATGTATCATTATTGATTTAGGGGATGTTCTTATTGAACTGGATTTTAGTATATTTTTTAACGAGGTAATATCGCCATCTCCTTTAAATAAACCCAAAACCTATATTATGTTAGAATTTTTTCGTCAATCAGATACATATCATCAAGGTAAAATTACAGATGAGGAATTTTATAAACAAGCTTGTGAAATACTTGGAGCGTGTTCGCTTGATCAAAAACAATTTTATGCATCGTTTAATAGTATTCTTAGCGACATTAATTTGGATATGGTTGAATTAATTAGAAATATCAAGTCATCGAACAATCTTACATTAATCTGTATGTCAAATATTAATTCGAGCCATTGGAAATATTTAAAAAAGAAAAAATGGGATATTTGGGAACTATTTGACGAGTTTATTCTCTCTCATGAAATACATTTTACTAAACCAGATCCAAAAATGTACGAATTTGCTTTAGAAAAAGCAAGGTGTAAACCAGAAGAAGTTTTATTTATCGACGATGGATTGAATAATGTGAGGTCAGCTCAAGAAATCGGGATAAATGCAATAAGATTTGTAGGATTGGATAATTTAATGGAAGAATTACAAAAGTACAACATAAATTTAAGCTAAAAAAAGGGTAAAAATAAACAACCTTTTAATACTATTATTCTTCAATCGAACTCATACAAGCTCGAGCTATTTGTTCAAAAGCTAATTCAACTTTTTCTCCCGTTTTAGCAGATGTTTCTAAATAGTCGCAGTTTAATCGTTTTGCTAAATCTTCTGCTTCTTGTCTTTCAACTTGGCGTTCTAAATCGATCTTATTACCCACTATGATCATCGGAATTGTTTTTTTCACGGTTTTTTTAATACTACTAACCCAGCCAGGTAGTTTTAAAAGAGATTGTGGGCTTGTTACATCATATACTCCAAAAGCGGCATTACTTCCCTTAAAATAAATAGATCTCAATTTCGCAAATTGCTCCTGCCCACCAATATCCCAAAGCAAGAGTCTAACATTTGTTTTATCAATTTCCACATCTTTAATCAGGAAATTTGAACCTATCGTTTGTTTTAAGTCAGGATTAAAATAATCCTTGATGTATCTAATAAGTAATGATGTTTTACCTACATCACCAGGGCCAAATAGGCACACTTTAAATTTATACGACATATTACTCAATGGTTTCACCAATAGATTGATTCTTTCATGTTTTGATTATAAATTAATAACAAATTAAACTTAAGAAAGAGAAACATAGTAAATTATATTTGAACACTTTACTATATTTCCTACTTATATTTTGTTACTTTTACTATTTATAATTTTCTTAATACGAATACTAATCCATATACGCATTTTATAGAGAAATAAAAAATTAATACAGAATAAATTAAGGTGCAATTTACTTATTTACGCTTTTTTTGCCCCACTTTACCCATTGCAGCCATTATCCATTCAGGACTACCAACACCATTAGCATATTCCATCCAAATATACATTAAAAAACCCATAAAGCCAATATAAGTCAGATTATTAATAAGAAAGAGCATAATGCTGAATTGCGAATCAAATATACTAAGAAATAACTGGTGAATGAAAAAAAGGCTCAGTGAAACTTTACCATAGTAAACTAGCATTTTCACAAAATTTCCATATTTCTTCTTTATATCGATGAAGTAGAAGCTTATAGAAATCACTAATAATGCTGCTCCCAAATTATATAACATATTGGGCCCTCTACCTCTTATTAAAAATTCAGGTATTCCGGGTAGTGCTATTTTTGTTTGAATTATACTCAGTAATCCCAAACTTGGATATTCTACAATTTTTGGGGAAAGGAAGCGGAGGTGACCTCCTATAATTGTATCTGGGTTATACAAGCGGTATCCAAGACCAATTCCAATTAATATTAATAGTACGCTCCATACCATAAAAATGCGAAATAATCCAACATAAGCATCATGAGTTCCCTTATTCATTGCTTCGTATAAATACTCACCAAATATTGTTGAGATAAAACATATAGCGAGTCCAGGAAGAAGAGGTGTCATAGGATTAGGACCAATTACGATATAATGAATTGCAATTGTGATTAAATTACCATCATCCAATCCAGGTACAAAAACGAAATCTCTAATTGGATTAGAAACGAGAACAATTATAATGCTTATTATTCCACGATATAGCTTTGAAATTTTTAAAGCGTAAAATGAGAAAATTTGAGAAAAACCAATAAACATTAAAATATTCCAACCCCATAAATTCAATGGGAAAGGAACATCAACTCCTTCTATGCTTAGAGAGACGATATTGTAAATTGTGGCTATAAGGATAATCATGATCCCCCGCGAGAAAATCCTTAGACGAATAACTTTAGCGGGGAGGATATTTTGTTTGTTTTTTATACTAAAGATCACGCTAAGAGAAGATAGGAAAACAAAAAGCGATGGTCCAAGAAAATCCAAAAGTGTAAATAATAGTCCATAAAGATAACGAGTTTCGTCATTTAACCAAACATTGGCAGAATGGGCTAAAATTATAAAAACAATGGCAAAACCTTTAACAAAATCAATACTTCCAATCCGTTTTGGAGACGCAAAATCTCGGATATCCTCTAAAGGGATTAATTCCTGTAGGTAATTGAATAACGGAGGAGATTCCGTTGCCGTTCCAAATTTGTTTTCAATTGACATTTTTTATCAATGGAGCTGATTTTTTAAAATGATGTTTTAATTTATTTGGAAATTATAAAATATTCTTATCTTGTGAAAATTTAAACTTTTTCATAGCAAAGAAAATTTTTTTAGAAAAAAGCTAGTTTTTTGAGTCTTCTTTCCGGTCTTTTTTAATCTTTTGAACCGTTTCTTTTATTTCTTCTTCGATTACTAAAATTTCCTTCTTGACTGTTTTTCCTGTTTTTTGTCCGATTCTCCCGACTTGAACTATAATCCATTCTGGTGAGCCTACACCGTTATAAAACTCGTTCCAAATATACATTACAAAACCCCAAAACCCAAGATAGCCGAAAACTACAAAGACATAAGTAATGAAATCTAGGGAATTCAAAAATAGAGTTATAAAAACAAAGTGTAGTAAAAACAAGCTGAGTGAAACTTTTCCGTAATAATTCATCATCGATATAAAAATATTCATTTTTCTTTTTATATCTACGATATAGAAACACACCGCAATGAGAAGAAGGGCAGCCCCTAAATTATATATCATGTTGGGAGCTCTTCCCCTTATTAAAAATTCCCACATACCAGGATATGTAATATTATGTATATAAGTTGGCCAATTCGTGTCATCAAAAAGCATTAAGTGAGGGTATTCACTTAAAGGCAGGGTACCAATCGTAATATCAGTAGCAGCTATGAAATCAGTTCCAGGTATATAGGAATTTCTACCTAGAAAAATGCCTATAAGAACTAAAAAAATCCCCCAATAAAAGAATGTACGAAACAACTTGCGATAATCTTTTTTAGTTCCACCTATCATAGCCTCGTACAGATATTCTCCAAATATAGAAGATATAAAGCAAATTGAAATCCAAGGTAAAAATGGTGTCATAGGCGAAGGAGAAGTTATAATGTAATGTAAAACCCAGATTAATGGATTCGT
Source organism: Promethearchaeota archaeon (assembly GCA_013375475.1). Classification (GTDB taxonomy): domain Archaea; phylum Asgardarchaeota; class Lokiarchaeia; order Sigyniarchaeales; family SOKP01; genus SOKP01. The sequence goes on along the minus strand of JABXKD010000007.1, from coordinate 41,769 downwards.
TTCTTTTCCTTGAAAAAGAAATTGCCTAATAGCGTCAGAAGTAAAAATAATAACCAATCCGATAATAGCTCTAGTGACTTTACTAAATTTGAGCGCGTAATAAGAAAAAATTTGAGAAGCACCGATGAACATCAGGATGTTCCAACCCCATAAGGTAGCAGGAAAGGAATAACCCGGTATTGTAAACTCTATAGAAATTAAATTAAATATAACTGCTATTACCATTATCATTAATCCTCGCGAAAATATCCTATTTCTTATTACTTTTTCACTTGTGGATGTTTTTCTTCTACGAATACTAAAGACAACGCTTAGAGCTGACAAGAAAACGAACAACGAAGGTCCAAGAATGTCAAGAAAGGAAAATAAAAGGCCGTAAAGAAACCTCCAAGAAGGAATAAACCACGCTCCAGCTGTATGAGCCAGCATTATAAAAACTATTGCTATACCCTTGACAAAATCTATGCTTCCAATTCTCCTTGAGGAGGAGAAATCCCTAAGTTCCTCTACTGGTATAGCCTTTTTCAAATAATCAAAAAGAGGGATCGAATCTAAATCGACTTCGTTATCTTTTTCTGATGACATGACATTAAATAAATAATGGTTTTTTATTAAATGTATTTTAAGACTTAAATTAATATTAGTATTTTTTTTTATACTATTTGAATGTTTATATAATAATTAATTCACAAATTTGATAAACTATGAACCTCAAAAAGTATTTAGATTTCCGGTTATTAGGGTTAGCTGGTTCGATATTATTGATACTATCCCAATTTATACCTTGGTTTTCTAATCAAACACTATTAGATATTTTTATCATCAAAACGATCGTTCCAATCGGAGATTCCTTTCTATATCTATTCCCATTAATTTGTGGAATAATATGTTTAATTGGGACTATTGTTATCATATCTAACATTGAATATAGAATAAACTCTGTAATAATTAATTTCATAGGGCTTGGATTCTTTTTAGTCTTTGCTTTTAGGATCATTCCTGAAGAATTACTTTATCTTCCCAACGCACTTGGTTTTTATTTTTCAATAATCGGATCAATTTTAGTTTTTTTCGACATTTTAAACATCCTCTTAACTAAAGAAAAATAAGTAAGAAGGGAGTTAGATATTAAAGAAAAAGAAAAAATTCAAAAAAAAAACATTGAACCTAATAGTGCTGAAGCTAATTATTACTACGCTTTAGGTCATGAACTGAGGAGAAAAATTATAACTATCATTGGAGAAAATAAATACTCCTCGTTTACCTATTTTAAAAAAGAATTGAAAGTAAGCACAGGCACTATTTACCATCATCTAGACACATTATCTAAACTAATAGTACAGCGAGATGATAAGAAATATTATCTAACGGAATTAGGCCTTCACGCATATAATTCGTTAAAAGACAATATAGATGACATAATTACTCCTGATTTCAGCAAGAAAGAATTTAATTCTCCAATTTTAAAAGGTTTAATGCTTCTAACTCCAAAAAAATACATTAACTACGAGAGCAATACAACATATCAGATCGTAATAATTTCAATTATAATAACATTGATTGGTGCTATACTATGTGGATTAAATGGCTTGTTTCCGTTTTTATTATTTTTTGGTGAGTCCCTAATTAGTATCGATTTGATTGATTTAGCTTTTAAGATACTACTCTCTCTTGCTTTTATAGGTAATTTGTTTTTTTATTATCTAATTAACGAAGGTATTTGTCGAATTTTTTATAAAAAGAAAGAGAATTCTTTGAGATTTTTGACCTCTTTTGCAATTATTTTATTCCCGTTAGATATTTATTTATGTTTGCGTTTTATCCTAATCTTTACGGGTTCTTTCGATTTCACTTCCATTAAAATTATTGATAATATACTTATGATTTTATTTCAAGTATGGGCTCTTTGGTTATTAACGTACAATTTAAGCGTAAATAAAAAATTAAAAATTGAAAATTCATTAATAGTATCACTCTTGGTTCACTATGGAGGATTTTCAATTATCCTACTACTTGCTATTTAATTACGCTAAAATTAAAATTATTAAAAATTGTTAATATTTGAGAGATTCTTTTATTCGATGATTTTAAATTCTTTGCCTTGGTTGAGATAAAACAAGAGTATATCAGGTCTTTGCTGGTTTTCGAATTCTGAAATGCAATGGGAGGAGTTACTAATTCTGGAACCAGATTCATTAAATTAGGAATAATTTCATTCATTATATTCTTGAATGATTTATTTCCAGAGTATTTTAACTCTAATCGAGTGAAATGCGAAAAGTAAATTGGTTTTAATTTTGTTGATTTAACCTTAGATGTATCTTGATTCAAAAGGATTTCTAAGGGATTATAATCCAATACATTCCTAATACCTATATAGGATGTGGTTAATCTTGGATTAATTTCAATAAAAAATATGGAATTATCAACTTTCTTTATGAAATCTATTCCAAAAAATCCATGGAAACTGGTTAAGTCCATGTTTTTTAGGATTTTTTCAAATCTATCTCTTAATTCTTCATAATTTTCTATTGGAGTAAAACCTCCTAAATAAATGGATTCTTTTTTGGGACCTAAATTTTGTACAATTTGAGTGTTAATACTAAGAATTATCTGATCCATAACTCCCGCTTTTTTAGGGTTAGTTCTGTTAATTATCGAAATACTTAAATCATCGCCTTCAATAAATTCCTGAACTATATAGCTCCTTTCCATATCGAAGGTCTCTTTATGGTTTTTAAAAAAAAGTCGGATTTGTTCCTTATCTTCGAAGTGAAATATTAGTTCCGAGCCTGCACCATCTTCGGGTTTTATTATAATAGAATTGCCGAGCTGATCAAATTTTTGAAGTAGGAAATCTAAGTCGATGAAACCTGCTTTAAAAGGAATATTATAAGATTTGGGGGTGTTCACTTTATTAGTTATAAAATAGTTGTAGGTTTCCAACTTAGAAGTTCCCAACTGAACACCTTTTAAATCTATACTTAATAGATTTTTTTTATGATCTTTTACTATTTGTGTTAATTTATAGAGATGTTTTGAAAATTCTGGAGCAATAATAAAACAGAATGTTGATTTACGTACGCAATCAATATATTTTTTCAAAAAGTCTTCCTTTGGTTTAACAAACTGTATAAGATCTGAATTTAAATAACGAGATAAATGGCTAATTCTTTTATCTAGTAAGATAGAAATCTTGAATCCTAGTTTTTTAAAATCTTCTACAATAACTCTCAACATGGCATAACCTTCGCAAAATAAAGACGAAGGCATGTCACACTGATTATAACCCCCTCCAGAAACGAACTCAAAGATAAAAAGATTTTGATTGATCATTTTTTTTTATAAAATAGATATTTTCATAATTTTAAAATGGTTTTAAAATGAGATTAAATTATTTTACTTAACTAAAATTTAAACAAAAAACTGTAAGTGTGAGAAATGTCTTTTTTTACTGAAGAATTAATGCAAAGAATTAGATATCTGCATTATAAAATTAAGAAAATTGAAGAAACTTTAGACAAAGAAGAAGAAAGTCTTAATCTGGACGATTTAAATCTTGTTTTAGAATACACAAAGACGTTAAATATTAACTATCAAAATGAAGATCAAGTTAAAATTTTAAAAGATTTGGATTTAACTCCAATATTTATAGAACCATTGGAGAATAACAGGGAGATTCAAATAAAGGATTTAATGTTTGAGTGTTCGCGCGCATTATGGGTAATGGCAAGATCATATTCTAAGATATCTGAAAAATTTGAAGATGAAGAAGATTGGGAAGATGCTATAATAGCAATGGTTGAGTGCAGTAAGGTTTTTAAAACTGGAGCTTATTTTAGTGCTGCATCAATAAATCAACATGATATAGGTATTACCCTTTCATCTGAAAATCTCGAATTGAATTCAGAAGAAGCGCGAATATTAGCACAGGGTATTGCAGCTCTTAAAGAAGAGAACTCTAACAATATTTATTTCGCTTCAAAATTATATGCAGGATTAAGTTCATTGTCAAAAAGATTATTTTATCTGAAGAAGCACGAAGAAAAAAGGAAACAACAATTAAGAGCGCAATTTCATTTCGATATGGGTAAAGCGTGTCAACTTAAGGCTCAAGCTTCTTTAGAATCTTCTATTACGAATATAAATAGAGATAAGGTTGTGAAATTACAACAGAAAGCTAATTTCTATTATTTGAAATCAGAGGAAATTTGGAATGAAATGCTCAGTAGTGTACCTGATATTTCGAGTGAAGAGAGAGTTAACATAGAACTAAACCTATCTGTTGTTAAAGACATCATAAAAGAAATCAAATTAGAGCCTTTAGGTTACGACGAAATTAAAAGAATTCAGGATCCTGAGCCTATAATTATAATACCCGAAAATTTGGCTCCATTTGTTCCGAAAAGTACAATTTATTTAACCAAATTTGTGCCTAAGGATTTAAACATTAAGAGATTCAAATCGTTTCAAAAAAAGAAAATAGAACAAAAAATTCCATATAGTAAGCGAGAGCGATTAATAGATAAAAAAGCAGGTATAGTAAGAACTATTAATGAATTGAAAGTATTAAATGAAAATAAAGAAATTGAAGTGGAAAAATTCGCTGAATTAATGGAAAAATATTCAACTAAACTTAAAATGATAGAGACTGCTATAGGAAAAGTAGCTAATCCAACCAAGTAATTTTATCGTTTTAAAAACATAAAGAAATAAATTTTTTAATCATTCTTTGATTTTATTTTCGCTCAAAGTAGATTTTTCTATTTTGGTCAATTTCAAACTTTCTTTCAATTTCCTCTTTAAAGAGAAGATCGTAGATTTCTTTAAAAAGAATCCCAAGTAAAAGAATTTCTATTATAAGGCTTAACCAATTAATCAAGACTAGCAAATTATGTAAATCTAAAAACAAAAGCGAAGATAAGAGGAAAACATGAGGTAAATAAAATAAAGAAATGATTCCAATCCGTTTGCCAAATGTGTGAATATGTTTTTCTTCCAGCTTAAAAACCTTCTCAAATTTTAAGGCCTCTAATAAGTAGTAGACGCTAAAAATCATATTGATAATAGTTACTAAAATAATAAAGTCTCTTTCATTTGGTTCCAAGGCGATGTAAGGTTTTAAAAGTATTGAACCTAACAAAAATGTAAAAGAAAAAATAAATTGAACTGTTGATAACGAAATTAAGCCATCACGAAAGTATTTGTAATCCATTTTGGGTAAAATCCAAAATTAAAATTGAAATTTTATTAAAGATAAAAACAAAAAATGTATTATTAATTAATATATAATTGTGTGTTTTCGATGAGTTATTTAAGCGAAGAAGAGATTGAAAATTTAAAACTTATGCATCCCAAAAAGCGAATATCACGCTATATTTTTCTTTTCACGGGTTTATTTATAATTTTTTTAGGTTGTTTACTGGTCTTCATAGGTTTCGATTTTGAGATCACCCTTAACGGTTTTAATCTCTCTTTGCTCGTTGATGTTTTGATCATTATATTTGGAGGAATTATTACATCAAAGTTTTACATTACACCTTATTATTTAAGGGAAAATTCGTTAACAATTAAAAGAAAGCGAGATTTAAGGGAACCATTCGATAAGTTTGTTAACTTCAATTCTTTTGCTCTAACTAGACTTTTAGCTGCGTTACTTTTACTATTAAATGGAATTATATCTTATGGTATATTCGGAGATGATGTTGGTCACGAGATAGAGTTTGGAAGCGCAGTTGTTCTCGGAGGACCATCTTGGTTTTATGTTACTGGGTTCCCTATGTTAATAACTGGGATGAGTTTGTTAATATATACTATTTTGAGCCCGTTTCGTGGTATTTGTTCTAAGTCAAAAAATTTCTTCTTTTTCTACGAAGTCAGACCGGGATTTGCTTGGTTAACAGAAATTCCTAAGAAGGACATCGAAGTTTTTCGTTATCAAAATAACCACATTGGACCAAAACTAGCTTGGGTTATACTCCTCCTTCCATTTATCGTCTTACAGCTAATGACCGCTATTCCCTTGTTTTCTGCTGAACGAGCAGGTCCAATGTTTGTCTTGTCAAGGACATTTTTAGCATTATCTGTTTTGGATATTATGGCACTAGTTCTTTTGATTTTTTTCCAACAGAATTACTTTGAAATCGCTACAAAAGAGAAACTCTATGAAATGTGGTTTTCTCCAATAAAATGGAGGAGACCCTCTCAATTTAAGGAAGAATTGGGTAATTTTTTAGAATGCACACCCGAATTACGAGATATGGAAAAAAACAGCAACCATTCTTTATTTTCTGAAGTAAAAACCTCTAATTTTCAACTATTCAAATTGCTCTTTGGTTCGTTTTTATTTATAATTGCAATGATCATGTTAACACAAATGGTTTTGTTTGGTCCTTTAGTATGGTGGATCGCTTTAATGTATGGCATAATGCTTTTGGTAAAAAGTCTATTCTCTGATTTCAGCAAAAAGGGTGGCGATACAATTCAGTTTAGCGAAGCATCAAAAAAATTTAGGTTTAAACGAATTTTTTGTTATAAATTTCATTATGTAGCTGCGAATAACGTGGAATCAATGACAGTGAGAAAATGGTTCAGGAAATTAGATTTCTTTGATATCTTCGGAATAAGTGGACTATTAATTTTCTTAACAATTCAACAAATAGAAGGATGGCTAACGGCAGATACAATTTTTTTAAAAATTGATAATTTAATTAACACATTTTTATGGATAACGATAATCATAGTTATCATTTTCTATTTGTGCCTTCCTATTGACGTTATTGAAGTAAAAACCAAAACTATTACCTATAGAATACCGATTACGCTTAAAATAAAAGAGAAAAAGCTTTTTTCCAAATACCTTAGCAACATAAAGAATTTTCCTAAAGAAGTTTTAAATCCGGATATGAAAAAAACATTTTTAGAGAGAATGAGTGGTGTAATACTTCTTATCTTTGGAGCGATGATTTATCTAGCAGTATATTATGTAATTATCTTTTAAGGTGACTATGATCTCTCATAAATGATAACTAATTAATTTCAGTAGAGACTTTATAAATTATGTCTGCTGACCAACTAAAATTAGTTTTATATATGAAAAATATGTTTTCAGATCTAATCTACATAAACAGCGTTATTGCTACTGAGTTAGTTAAAATAACTGAAAATTTAGCTGCTATAAGGCACGGAGAAGATTTTTTAGAAGAAAGCACTTGTACGACAGAACATGATGAGTTAAATCAGGAAATAATAAACATTCTAGATAAATATAACAAAACTTCAAGCGAAGTTATACGAATGGAGCGTTTGAAAAAACACATTTTAAAGCACTTGGGTGAATAAAAGTAAGATGCCTCAAAAAGAGGAATCCTTTGATAAATTTGTTGAAGAACTTCAACAAGAGATCATCGATAAAGAAATAAACGATTTTAACGAACACATAGTTAATTTGTTTCAAAATCCTAAAAATTGGGGTAAACCTTCTAATTTTACTATTTCACATTCGTACATAAGCCCACGGAAAAAAACAATGGAATTTTATTTAACAATCGAAAATGGAATTATTGAAAAAGCCAATTTTTTTACAGATGGTTGCGGAGCGACTGTAGCAACAGGAAGTCAAACTACTTTATTAATTGAGGGTAAAACCGTTGATTATGCGGAAAAACTGAAACCCGAAGATATAGACCGCGCGCTACATGGTTTACCGGAAGATCATAAACATAGCCTAGAATTAGCAGTAAACACCTTAAGGAATCTTATTGTAAAATACAAAAACAAAAGGAAATAAAAAAAAAATAAAATGAATAACATTACAATTGAAAATATAGATATTCCAATCAACGGTGAAGATTTATTTCTTAAGGGAACTATATATTCTAATTCTAACACACCTGTGAAAGCACCCTTTATAATTAATTTAGCTGGGCTATTGGATCATCGTGAGAGTTATTTTGTTAAATACTTTACAGAAAAATTCGTTGACGCTGGATTTTATGTTTTATCTTACGATTACCGTGCTCATGGAGAAACCAAAAAACAGACGGGATCTAGGTGGGATAGAATGGTGGTTCAAATATTTTCCGACATCCAAATTGTAATAGATTGGGTGTTAACTCATCAGTCTTACAGAATCCTGGAGCAAAAATTAATTCTATTTGGAAGGAGTATCGGGGGTGCAATTATTTTAACACAAGGTTTCCTGAACAAAAAAGTTAAGGTTTTAATTGCTCTGTGTACGAGATACGACTACCATACAACTAGAATAAAATTCCAAGAGGAAATTGTTCAGAAAATTAGCCCTAAATATTTTTTAAAAGATGATCATTCAAACAATAAAAGAATTCTAATAGCTCATTGTAAGGATGACAATAGAATACCATTCTCTAATCTCGCGCAGATAAAAAAACATCTCAATTTAAATGCGGAGAATGTCGTTCAATTTGAAGTGGGAGGGCATTCTTTTAAAGGGCATCGAGAAGATATTTTTGATGCTTCTCTTAAGTTTATAAAAAAAATATAAGAAATGGAATAATAAGTTAAAATGTAAAAAGTATTTATAAAAAAGTGATGTTGAATGAAGAAGATTCTAATCGTAGGCCCAGCAAGTCAAATGCTTGGGATAAAAATAGCAAAGGAACTGGACATTAATTATTATAATACTGAAACAAAAACTTTTCCTGATGGAGAAAACTACCTTAGAATTAATATAGATAACGATTCCTTAATAGAAGGAACAGAAGTCATTATTGTACAATCCACAGGACCAAGTTCAAGCGAAAACCAAAATGGACGGTTATTTGAGCTTTTAATGATGATCGAAGCTGTTACAAGAATGGGTGCTACTAAAATTGTTGTTGTAATTCCTTATTTAGCTTATGCTCGTCAAGATAGTGTCTTTAGACCAGGAGAGTGTAAATTTGCTCAATTAATTCTAAGAATTATAGATTCAATGAGAATTGATGAGCTCTATGTTGTTGACATTCACTCTCAAAAAATTTTAGAAGAAATCCAATGTAAGTGTGTGAATATAGATTCTATGAAATTATTAGCTGACTATATTAAATCTTTAGATGTTAAAGATATTGTAGTGGTTGCTCCTGATAAAGGCGCTGTAGAAAGATCAAAAGCATTTGCTAAACATTTCGGAGAAAACGTTCCAGTAGATTACTTTGAAAAAGTAAGGGATGTTAAAACGGGGGAAATTACGATGTCTGGTAAATTAAGTTTAAAAAATAAGGATGTAGTCGTTTCAGACGATATTATTGCTACCGGCGGTACAATGGCTAACGCTATAAGACTTTCAAAAGAAAGTGGAGCTAATAAAGTATTCGCTGTCGCAACTCATGCTTTATTATTGCAAAATGCAAAGTTTAGAATTATAAAAGCTGGGGCAGATGAAATTATTGGAACTGATTCAATCGATAATGAAGCAAGTAAAGTCTCCTTGGCAAAAGCAATTGTAGATTATTTAAAATAGTATCCTATTTCTTATTAATAAGGTTTAAAACTAAATTGCGTGTTATTTTTTGAACTTCTTTTTTTGATACATTATTATTTATTTTAAAATTTGCACTATTAATTACTTCATTTAGCCCAAAAGAAATTTCACGCTGGTCTCTTTCTCTTATATCTTCAAGATATTTTGGATCGTCTAATCGTCCTCTTTTCGAAAGCCTTTTAAATCTTATCTTATCATCAATTATAACTGCTACAATTGGAAATATCCACGAGTTTCGAAATACATTTACTTCGGCTATGGACCTTAAACCATCTATAAAAACAACATCTTTTTTTAAGTTTTTAATTATAGCTACGCATTTTTTCGCGATTATCTCTGGACCGAATTCTTCTCGTAATTCATGTGCAATTTTGCCTAAATTTTCGTCTGTAGGTTCGGTATTTCTTTCTCGTGCTTCCTTTCTTATTACATCACCCATCGTTATTATAATCCCTAGATCTTCAATAGCTTTTAATACTGTTGATTTGCCAGAACCAGGTAATCCACAAAATCCTATGACTATCATTAGCGTATAACGAATCTTGAATTGATGTTAATGTTAGAACTTTCTAATTGGTTAAAAAGATTGATAAATTTAAAAGTTTTAAATTTTTCCAATGATATAGTTAAAACTAATAAGAATTTTGAAATTCATTTGAATAATTAATGAATGGAAAAGAAAGCAATAATAAGGAAACGCAAAATAACAGCATTGGACATGGCGAACTCGAGGAAGAATATCTAGACGCACCAACATCAGAATCAGATGATTTAATTGAAATATCGACTAAAGAACATTACATTCAGAAATACGGTATTGATCCCGCCGAATCGCCCATTTATATTTCATACAACGCATATAGACGCATCGTTGGGTATGCCATGCGATATGGGAATGAAGAAATACCCCAAAGAAATTGGCGAGAAGTTTACGGTATTCTGATAGGATCGATAAAGGATAATAAAGAAGTAATTATTAAAGACGCGATCCCCGTAATGGTAGGGGGTAGAGCTTATGTTGAGTATAAAAGTAAACACTATGTAGACACCGCTCAATTTAACACAACAATCTACGAAAGAGCAATTCAGGATAATAAAGAAGATTTCTTCGTAGGATGGTGGCATACTCATCCTGGCATAGGGTTTATATTTTCGCCACGAGATATTGAAACTCAGTTATTTTATCAAGGTGTAAACCCATTTGCAATAGCTTTGGTATTCGATCATTGCCAACAAGGATCAAAAGCGTATTATCTTGGAGTTGCTGGAATAAGGTTGAAAAATCCTAATCGAGGTATGTTTTCTACTTATTCAAATACTATCGAATTGAAATTTGAATTTCCTCAGGAAAAAATGGTTAAAAAAGTAGATAAAGATGTAAAAGAAATTAATAAAAATATCAAAAATGCTTTAAAACAAATCGACTACATTGATGAAGTATTACGGAAAAAAGCTTTAGCCCAACTCCAGAGGAATTTCGGACTCATTATGATTTTAAAAAGGGATGTAAAGATTACTGATGATGAAATAGAAGCTGAAGAGGATGATTATTACTTATATGAATGGGATCCGGACATCGACAAAAAGATTTACAGAATTCCTAAATTTAGAGAAAAAATAGAAAAAGAATTAAAAAAATGTGAAGAGATTTTAATTAAAATAAAGAAAGCGAATCAAATAACCATTTTTCAGAAGAAGAAGGAGAAATTTAGCAAAAAAATTAAGGAGATGTTAGTAAAACCTAATGAATTGTATAAAAAAATTATGAATGATTTTACCAAAAAGATTGAAATCATTTTCCCATTTTTCGATTATTTAGATACAGATGAAAGAAAAATCATTGAACATTTTGAAGAAAGGAGCTCTGAATATCAAAAAATATTGGACGATCTAAATTCTCGTTCTGATTTTAATTTATATTTTTTAGATAAATTATATCACATAAAATAATTTCATGGTTTTGATTAATAGATTATCAACAGCATTGCTTTTTAATCACCGTGTTAATGATTTAATTTAAATAACTTTTATATTGCTTGGATAACTTTTATAACTTAGACTGCTTTTGAATCAAATTTAGCAAATATTTGGTAATGAGGTTCTTTCATGCCTAATAATACAACCCTTATAGTTAGAAATCGTACAGATAGAGAAAAAACAATTAAAGACGCCATTTTTGCCTTTTCAGGGGGAACAAAATCATTATTAATAAAAGGGGAAGGAGAAGAGATTTCAACCGCCGTTGAAGTTGCTGAAATTTTAAAAAAACGCCTTTATCCTGGAGTAGAAATTGCTAATGTTTCACTAGGTAGCCGCCCTTATTTCGAAAGAAATCAACGTAGGAATTATAGGAGAGACGAACATTCCAATAAAAACAAAAAAGATTTAATTTCGAAAATCGAGATAACCATCTCTAAATCACAAATGTAAGCTCAATTTATGACTTTTGATAATTTAGGCCCATTACTAGGCGAAAGTAGAACAGTTGCATTATGCCAAATCTGCGGAGATTATATTTACAAACGAATTTACCAAGATGAGAGTTCAAAAAACAGAGAAAAAACGGTCTTCGTTTGTAAAAATTGTCTAAAAAACAATAAGAAATAATCAACTACAAAAGTTTCTTCTTTCTTCTGTTATTTAGATATTTTTCCCAATTAAAACTTAAAATAAATTGCATAATTGCAAGCGTAATTATTAGCATTAATGCTTCCGTTATCACACTTGAGGTGTCATCAACTTCAATCCCGGTAGCTCCAAATCCCAGCGAAATCAAAATTGGAAAAATAACATAGAAGATAGTTGTCACATTTTTTCCTAACCACGCCCAAAGGATACAGATAGGAAAATTAATCTTTTTATCTGACATTCCTAAAGCTATCCATAATGGATCATCCGGTATAGGTAGAGCTGCTGCAATAAAAATGTATATGTGCATTGATTTTGGGTGATCGAGAACAAGTTTTCCAAATCCTTGCACATTGTTTAACGATTTGGATTGAGACTTACTCGCTACTTTTTTTGCTCCCATACCAATTAAATATCCTACAAGTTCGCCCAAGGCACTTCCAAGTCCCCCAACAGCGGCCAATACTAATATTTCTAACCAAAATGGGCCATTCAATAGAATTTCCCCAAGATTTAATCCTAAATTTGAATATCGGATAAAAATTGAATTAGAAAATGAGAAAATTATAAAAGGATAGGGTATTGGAAAACCTACACTAGCATTTCCTAAAAGGCAAATAAAGAAGGCTATGAGAAGTGCTATAAAGTAGCTGGAACCTTCTGTAAGCCCTGTGATATCTTGTCTTGACTGAATTATGACATCTTGAAAGGCAGGAACTATTAGAAATAAAATTAAGTATATAATTACTCCTAAGTAGAAAATAGTAAAGACAATGGTTAGTTTATTCGAAATAGCCATAACAATCTCCTTATAATCTCTGTAATTACTATTTTGCTTTAATTATTTTAGTATTCAAACCATTTTTAGCATTTAAAAGAATTTCTAGGTTATCAAAAACTCGCCCTATCTTATTTACCTTATTAGGCATCTCAATGTTTTCCAGAATTATGAGTAATTCATCAGTTTTAGGATTATAAATGATTTCTCCCTTCTCTACGCTTTTAACGGATTTTGGATTATGACCTTTATAGATTTCAATTCCCGGGAGTGTCCAATAAGCTTTTGAACCAAAACTAAATCGACCTCGTAAAATAATAGGTAGCTTATTGACGATGGCATCTGTGGATAGTGGTGCATAGAATCTTAATAATTCACCTTTAAGAGTTCCTATTCCGAAGAGATCTATCTTTATTCTTATGGACATTTACTTTTCAAATTTCTTATTTAAATTTCATTTTGAGTAATAATATTGGAATCTATTAAACTTTCTCTGAATAATGTAGTGGATATATTTCATAAATTAATAATTAAATTTAAATAGATGATTATGCATATGTCTTATTGGACAATAGTTTAAATCATTGGTTTATGATACAGAATTACAATTTAAACAACGAGCTTGTTGTTGCAAAATTGATAAATGATTCTTAAGTTCTGGAGCATTTTTTTCTTACCAGAGTTAATACTTACGCCTTGAGTTCCATACGGTTTTATATTATTACATATCTTTAGTTTTGAATCCTAAATTACGAGCATGATTATCATTGCTTTAGGAGATTTCTATTATTTTTCAACGAGGGAGCAATAATTTTGTAAAGAGAAGCAATTTGGTTAAAATTGACACGAAATAAAGTTTAAATTGAAACATATTTGCTTGATCTCTTGTTGAATTTAGCAGTTTTTTCGCTTGCTACACGAGACATTCAAACTTTATATGTCTTTAAAATAAAATTATTAACTTCCTCAATAGAGCTTTGATCCAGATACGATTCATTGGAGTAAAAGATTGATTTCCTTTGAAACATGTTTTCTGAGATAATCGGAGCTACTATTGTCCACCTTTTTTTTTTTCATTCAGAATTTTTAAGTCGAGAGGAGCATCGATGTCATAGAAATTATTTTCTGGACTAACCGATATGGCAAAAAACTGCTTTTTTCTTTCAAGCATTAAGTTTACTACTTCGCGAATAGTACGAAATTTGACTGAGCTAGCGAGCTCTTTAATTGCTTTAATATATGAGTTGTTAAATATAAAAATTGGAATAATCTGGTTAATTACTTCTTGATTAGATAAGGAACTCAATTTTTCTTGAGAAATCTCTTTAACAATCGTTATTGAGTCCTTTTCTTCCATTCTTAAATAAGAGATACTTTTTTCATATTTTGGGTAGTATTTTTTATACTTTTTTTTTAATATATCGGTTCTTATTTTCCTATAAAATATAATTGAATTATCGATAACTAGCGAGTAGTTCTCTAATAATAAGTTTAGAATTTCTTGAATTAGATTGAAATCAAAAACAGTATCTCCAGGAAGAACCATAAATAACTTATCTTCTTTAAAGATCTGTTCATTTTTTGTAATACTTAAAAAAGAAAAGAGAGGGCCTAATTTGTAGTCATCTCCAGAACTATGAATAATGATACTATCTTCACCATACTGATTTTTAGTTAGAAAAGAGTAAACAGAATCTTCAATATATTCACCTAAATGCCCTGTTACAACTATAATTGGATCTAGATTTAACTTTTTTAAGATAGAAAGAACTAACGAAAGAATAGTTTGATTATTTAAAGAACTGACTTTAAGAAGCGATTTTGGTAAGTTTTGAGATATAATCTTAGCGCGTGTTCCTTCACCAGCACATAGAACGACACTCGTAATTTTTTCCTTAAAATTATTCTCGGGTTGTGACAATAGGATTTCCATCCATATCGATTATGATTGTATGTTCTTGTTGAGCAACTGGGGCTCCAGTTACCTCTAATAGTATAGGATAATGATCAAGAATTTTTTTTCGCTTAAAAGCATCAATTATCCTAGGAATTTTGTTTTTCGGGATGATATTATGTTTTTCTAATAAACGTGGCGAAAAAGGTAAATTTTTGGTTAAATCCTCTATTTTCTTCATATAGCTAATTTCTTCGTAAGGTAAATTCTTTTTTACCCGTTTAACAAATCGGTAAATATAAGATTTTTTACCGTTTGTGACTAAACCTTCACCTGAAGTAGCAAATGGCTCACAAGCGTAAGCATCCCCAGGTTTTAAAACTTCATTATGACTTAAATCTTTTTTATTAGGAAGAAAAGGACCAGCATGCAGTTTATATTGTTTTAATTCATGGCCCCCAAGATTTATAATTGGTCTTAAGCCGCGGCTATGAATTTTATCTGCGATTACTTCACCTAACTCATACAACTTAATGCCGGGTTTAAAAATTTCGATCGCTGCATCCAACGCATCTTGTGCCGCGTCAATGTAATTTTGAAGCTTTGGATCTTCATCTAAATTAAAAGTAATTGCTGAATCAGCAATATATCCGTTATAGTGAGAACCTAAATCAATTTTTAACAGTCCTTTATTAGGAACCAGGGTAGGATCGTCAATAACAGGGCTGTAATGAGCAGCTTGCTCGTTTAGCGACATGTTAATTGGAAATGATAATTCGCATCCTTGATTTATTATTTCATCTTCGCATCTATTAGCAATTTCCAAAAAAGATGCTCCCGGTTTAATGAGCTTTCTAGCAAGTTTTTTAGCGGCGATAACTGCTTTTCCAGCATTTAAATAAGACTCAATCCATTCATCTTTCATAATTAATCAAAATTTGATATTGTAAAATTTCTAAGGTGTCAATCGTTCGGGCGTTCTGGGATACATTACTGCTTCTCGAATGTCATCTAGACCACAAATATATGTTATCCAACGAGCAATTCCTAATCCGAATCCCGCGTGAGGAGGCATTCCAAAATCAAATGTGCTAAGATGGGATTCAAAGGAAGAAGCATTCAAACCTTTGTTTTCTATGGCGTTCTCTAATTGTACTCGATTATGAACTCGAGTGCCTCCAGATGTTAATTCAAGCCACCCCATTTGAAGATCAAACGATTCACTATACTTATCATCTTTTGATGGTTGAATATAAAACGGTTTTATTGTCATTGGCCAATGAGTTATGTAGTAGTATCCTGTTAATTCTTCTCCTAATTTTCTATATGCTTCAGTCGAGATATCTTCTCCCCATTCAACAGAAATATTATATTTATTTTCGAGTAATTCAAGAATTTCATCGTATCTATAGCGTGGAAAGGGTAATTCTGGAATGGTTGTTTTATTTTCCATGTTAAGTATTTTCAGAGCAGCCATGTTATTCCCTCTAATATTCGTTATTACATTATGAACTAATTCCTCGAGTGTTTTTAAAACATCATACATATCAACAAAACTCATTTCTACATCCAATGTAAAAATTTCGCAGATATGCCTTTTAGTGTGACTTTTTTCCGCTCTGAATGCAGGACCTATCTCAAATACCTTTTCATATACTCCACTTAATTGTTCTTTATATAATTGGGCAGATTGAACTAAGAATGCCTCTCTATCAAAATACATAATGGGGAATAACTCAGTACCTCCCTCTGTCGCGGAACCTATTATATTCGGTGTTGTTACTTCAGTAAAGTCTTGTTCACGTAAAAAATTCCTAGCAGATTTTAAAACTTGTCCATGGATCTCAAAAATTGCTTGATTTCTTAAGGATCGTAGATCTAAAGCCCTATTATTTAGCCTAAGATCAAGATCTGATAAGGTTTCTCCCGTCATATCAATAGGAAGCTTTTCAGGTGTTCTGTTCAATATTTTTATTTCCGACGGGATAATTTCAATTCCGCCTGGTGCTGCTTTAAATTCCTTTACTTTTCCTTTTATCATTATGCAGTATTGGTATCCTAACTTCGCTTTTTCAAATAGCTCATCGGATACGACTCCTTTTTTTAAAGTAATCTGCCGTTCTCCGTATTTATCTTGCAAGCTTATGAACTTCAAACCGCCTAGATCTCGAAAATTTCTTACCCATCCTCCAAGAATTACTTCTTGATCACGCAATTCTGGAGTCACATCTTTGGTATAGTGAGTTTTCCTCCATCCATCTAATTCATCAAAAGACATAGTAACCTTCTAATTTCATATTTTTATTTAAATTAAAATTGTAAAGGAAATTAAGAATAAATTTTTTGCCATCTTATTGTGGATTAATAATGCCGAATCTAAATTGGAACGATAAAGAAAAACTTAGAATGTCAAACACGAATAAGTCTCAACAAGTTCATCCTTTCAATACAAAAGAATTACTTAAATACCCAATAATTGATAATTTTGGATCTCGTACTCAACTAATTAAAAAAAGAATGGAAGAATATCAGAAGCGTAAAGAATCTTCCAAAGGAATGATAAATTGCTTAATCCAAGGAGATAATAAGGATATTATGAATTCTTTGCTCCCCATTTACTCGAAAAAAATCAAATTAATATATATCGATCCACCTTTTGGGACTGGAGGAGATTTCGAATCCAAAGTGCTCATAGGTGAAAAGAACGCGTTTGAAGTCTCGAAGGCTTATTCAGATTCCTGGAATGGAGGTATTGATGCTTATATTGATTTTTTATATGAGAGATTAATTATCATGAAAGATTTGCTCGCAGAAGATGGAAGCATTTATATACATCTAGATTGGCATGTTTCCCATTATATAAAAATAATAATGGATGAAATTTTTGGAAAAGAAAATTTTAAAAATGAGATAATTTGGGCATACCCTGCAGCATCGGCTAAAACAAGAAGATTCTTTATTCGCTCTTATGATTCGATTTTATTTTATACGAAATCTAAAGATTACACATTTAACGACGATCCTAAAATTTATATGGAGTATTCTGATCGAGTTAAGTTTGCTTTAAAAAACGACGATAAAGGGACCTACTACCATCGCGGAGGAAGTCATAACGGTAAGAAACTTTCGCAGAAAGTATACATATCAAACATGGGAATCTTTCCTCGTGATGTTTGGACGGATTTACCTTATATCAGGGCAAACACTACAGAATATCAAGCGTTTTCCACACAAAAACCTGAAAGATTGTTGAAAAGGATAATTCTTGCTTCTTCAGATAAAGGTGATATCGTAGCAGATTTTTTTTGTGGAACTGGCACAACATTAGTAGTGGCAGAAAAACTTGGACGAAGATGGATTGGTTCAGATATAGGAAATCATGCGATAAACATAAGTCGCAAAAGAATTCTTGATGTATGGAATAGTAATGACCTCATAAATTGGGATCAAAAATACGACGAACTTCCCCAACCATTTAGAATTTTGAGAATTAATAATGATCAGCCAGAAATTAAGAAGGGCAAATTTGAGATTAGAATGATTAAAGAGAGAAAAAAAATATCTATTGAATTAGCAGATTATTTTGGCCTAGATTTAAATTTAATTAATGATAAACTCAAAATTAAGATTGAAACTTTTACTGATTGGATTGATAGTTGGGCTATAGATTTTTATTGTCAAAACGATTATTTTACCACGACTTGGATATCGTATAGAACACTAAAAAACCGTAAATTAAAATTATCCTCAATATCTTATCCCTATACTACACAAGGAAATTACACAATAGCAGTAAAAGTAAATGACATTCTTGGAAATGAAACGATTCAAAAATACGATGTAAGTATAGATTGAACCTCATTTTATGATCTCACGCAATAATAAAGTCGCATAGGAGCCTTTTTGTAAAGTAAACTCGATTTTTAATTTATGACTATTCTGGAAAACATTGTCCTCAGAATATTCAAGAATTTTTAAACCTAGTGGTTTGGCAATTAAAGGTCTAAATGAACCCTTGAAATCGTATGTTTCTAACAATTTGTTGCTAAATATTTCCATTGAAATTCCCTCCTCCTTTAGAATTTCTAATACAAAAGATTTTAAAGCAGGAAAGTCGTCTAAATTTGTATTATATCCTATCAATGGATACACGATTTTAGCTCGATTTAAATCATTTGCTTCTTGTAAATACTTATCGTATAATCCATTGTATAGGTATTTAATTTGAGTAATATTTCCATTTTCTTCATCTAAAATAACAAAAATATCGCCTTTAATGGGTTTGTTTAAAGAAATTCCTTTTTTATACCGCAAGGACAACATTCTATTAAATAAAAAAGATTGAAATGAACTAATCAGTAATTTTATAAGGTACTTAGGTAAGTGATTAATTGCTCCTTTGTAATCTCCAGGATTATCTATTAAATATTTTATCATTATTCTTTCATAATTCAAACTTTTAGGAAATGCATCGTATGCCTTTTCAAGATTACCTGTTTGTCTTAGATCTTCCCTTACATTGAAGGATTGTGGCAATTCTGACGAATAAGTTGTTATTACAAACTCATCGAACGCTTTCTTAAATTCGTTTTCTAAAATATATCTCCCTATAAGGTGTGAATTCGGTCTAAATGTCCCAAATCTTTGAAGCCCATAATAGTTCGGAAATCCACGAGTTCGTAACGCTGCTAATAGTTCTTCTATTTCATTTCTTTTTATACTCTTTTGATCGATGTTTCTAATGGTAATCTCAAAGTTGTTTCCCCAATTACTTCCTAATTTAATAGGATGTTTTGAAGGATTGATATTTCTAATGAAAATATTGTGTAACTTTAATTTCTTCAACTTCTCGACGTAATTTCCTCTAATTGAGGCTTGCTGAACTGTTATAGCACGTTTATCCTTTAATCCTGCGTAATCGATAGCTTTAGGAGCTATATCTAAAGCATCGCTAATCAGTCTTACTGCTTCAAATGTGTCTTTATTGATTTTTACTAAGTTGAAAGTTGTAAAACTGTCTTTATTTTCCACAGAATACCTAGTAGGAGTGTAATCCTCATTTATCTCTAGAACACGGCCAGTAAAAGTGATTTCTTTAACAATAAAGTCTTTATAGCGGTTTTTAATAGTTCCCTGAATGCCTTTCATTTCAGGGGTTGAGAAAACTTCAATTCCTACAACTTTTTCGACTTCTCTCTCGCTAATGTTGTTGAACTTGTGAAAATTCTCCTTCTTTCCTTCCAAATTAATTACCTTGAGGGTGTTATTTTATAGTAACTTTAAATCCCCGGTAACTTTATCTAAGGCTTCAGATAGGGCAGGTCCTATTCCTAAAGCCGTGGTGGTTCCAGGAGTCAGTTGTGTTAAGCCAGCGTCTCTAACTAAAAAAAATAGGATGTCTTTTTTTTCTAAATTTGAAACGATTTCATTAAGTTCTTCCATGCTACTTATTTTTAGAACTACTTTCTTTTGCCCAGTGTTTTTCCATTTTTTCCATACATCTTTATTTTTTATCCTAACCAAATCTGCTGAAGATAACGATGCGTGGCACGACTGAGCACATTTTTTCCCAGTACCCATCTTTAAATCTGTCCGTATTAAGATGACTTGTTTGTATTCATCCACAATATATTAAACCTATTCAATAATAAGAAATTGAGATATAAAATAATTACTTTTATTCAAATTCGATACGAATCTTTTCGCCAGTGAGTTCAAGTATTAGTTCTTCAAGCTCTTCTTTAGTAAATAAGATGGTAGATTGATCCTTTTTTGAAATAACTCCTTTAAATTCAATGTCTCCTGTAGCTAAAAATATCTCATTTAACGAAATTAATTTATTAGGAGCGATTAAGCTTTCTAAAGTGGCTCTAGGTTTCTTTGTTTGTTCGATAAAGATTAATTCGTCTACTTCGTATGTTTCTTTTATCCAATTTATTAATTTCTGCGTAATTTTAATCTTATCTTTCTTTCCGACAACAAATATTACTACGTCCTCGAAATCGATTGCTTTAAAGAAAGAAATATTTTTCAAAAATCCAAAATCTTCCTCTTCTTCCAAAACAAGTAAATCCTTAGCTAAATCTAATTCAAATTGAGTAAGAACTTCCGTATCTAGTTTCTCTTGACAACTAGTACATAAAAATCCGGAACTTACACATGTTTTACACGCAGGAAGAATTTTCATTTAGCTTCTAATCCACTTATAACTCAATAATATCGCAAGTTAGATTTCTTACAAGTCTATCTGCAGTTGCCGGGTCTGTTTTATATGTATAAAGTCGTTTTTTAGTTCTTAACTTCAATTTCACAACATCTTTTACTCGCTTAACCCGACAATGGACTGCAAACTCCGCTAAAGATAAAAACTTTTCCTCGTCAAATATTTCGCTTGGCAACTTTTTCAACTAAATTTGAAATTAATATAACTCTAAATTATAACTTAAAATTATTTATAAAATTTTAATTTTTACTTTATTTCTTTAGTGAAAGTAATCCTATATCAAAAAATTTTTTAGCTTTCAAATGTTTTTCAATTTATTCTTTAGTTGAAACTTGAATAAGAACCTAATAGAATTGTTTCAGAAAGAATAGCAATTAATTGTTTATTAAATAAACCAAAATACCTAGCAAATAAAGGAGATTGTTGTATGCCCATTGATGATCCATATAAAAGAAAAATTGCCAGACATCATCTATTAATGAAAACGGTATGTCGCAAATGCGGAGCTTTAAACCCCGTCAGAGCAAAGAAGTGTCGTAGATGCAGATCTAAAGATTTACGCCTAAAGAAAAGAGAACTACATAAATAAACCGAGAAAATTCATTTATTTGTTAAACATAATTTTACAAATCTCGTTACTTTTCGCAAACACCCCTTTAAGTTTTAAAAATTAAAATTTCCGTAAACTTTTTTAATTTTATGACTTAGAGATCATTATATAATTAATAATTATTTTAAAAAAAATAAATAGTGTGAATTAAAAATGGCACAATTAGGCGGTCAACCTATCTTTATTATGAAGGAAGGGACCGAAAGAACACGCGGAAAAGATGCTATGGAAAATAACATCGCAGCTGCAAAAGTTATCATGGAAGCGGTGCGAACGTCACTCGGACCTCGTGGAATGGATAAAATGCTCGTTGATCAATTTGGCGACGTTGTAATCACTAACGATGGGGCAACAATTCTAAAAGAAATCGATGTCCAACATCCTGCTGCAAAAATGATGGTCGAAGTTTCTAAAACTCAAGATTCCGAAGTAGGTGATGGCACAACTACTTCTGTAATCCTTGCTGGCGAACTATTAAAGCGCGCAGAAAAACTTTTACAACAAAAAATACACCCAACAGTCATTACTGAGGGCTTTAGAAAAGCTGCTGAGAAATCAGTTGAAATTTTGGAAGCAATGTCAATTAAAAGCGGAATTGACGATATGGAAGGGTTAAAAAACTGTGCAAAGACTTGTATGTCCTCTAAAATTGTCTCTGAATCGAGAGATATGCTTGCCGATATTTGTATCGGAGCAATTAAGGCAGTAGCAGAAAAAGGCGAAAACGGTAAATGGGTCGCTGATATCGATAAAGTTCAAATTCAAAAAAAGGAAGGAGAGTCAGTTGACGAAACAACCCTCATTAAAGGTATTATCTTAGACAAAGAAGTTGTCAGCCCCGGAATGCCGAAAATCATAAAAGACGCAAAGATTCTCTTATTACAATCCGCTATAGAAATTGAGAAAACTGAATTCGACGCCAAGCTCCAAATCACGAGCCCCGATCAAATCCAACAATTCCTTGACGAAGAAGAACATATGCTTAGAACCATGGTCGATAAAATCGTGAACTCTGGAGCAAATGTAGTCGTTTGTCAGAAAGGAATTGATGATATGGCTCAACATTTTCTCTCAAAAGCAAATGTTATGGCCGTAAGACGCGTTAAAAAATCTGACTTAGAAAAACTCTCGAAAGCTACCGGTGGAGTAATTTTCACCAATCTCGATGACATAACAGAAGATAAGCTAGGTTTTGCTGGCATAGTTGAAGAACGTAAGGTTATGAATGATAGCTGGATATTCGTTGAAGAATGTAAAGACCCGAAATCAGTCGTGATTTTAATCAGAGGTGGAACTGAACTCATTATCGATGAAGCTGAAAGAGCTATTCACGACGCTTTATGCGTAGTTAGAGATGTCGTCGAAGATCAAAAAGTCGTCGGTGGTGGAGGAGCCCCAGAACTTGAAACTGCAATTCAATTAAGAAAATATGCTCAAACTCTAGGAGGACGCGAACAATTAGCAGTCGAAGTTTTTGCTGATTCATTGGATATTATCCCTAAAACACTCGCTGAAAACGCAGGACTAGACCAAATCGAAATGTTAATGAAACTAAGAGCATCTCATCAAGCAGGAAACAAGTTTGCGGGACTCAACCTCGAAACGGGCGATGTTATCGACAATATGATGGCAGATGGCGTCGTCGAACCAACCATAGTGAAAATTCAAGCAATTAAAAGCTCTACCGAAGCAGCCTCAATGATTTTACGCATTGACGATGTAATCGCAGGAGCAAAAAGCGCAATGCCTCCTGGTGGTCCAGGTGGAATGCCTCCTGGAATGGGAATGCCTCCTGGAATGGGAGGGGGTATGGGAGGCATGGGAATGCCCCCGGGCATGATGTAATTAAATTATTAAATTAATTTTTTCTTTCTATTTTTCTTTTAACTTTTTACTTATATTTTGAGAGAGTCCACATCCAACGATATCAATTCCGTTAACTGCCCATTTAAGTTCTTCTTTTATCCGCTCATCATTAACAGATTTGCAAAACATCGTTAAATCAACTCTTACTTCTATTAAAAGTGCGATAAGTTCCTCAAGTGTCTCCCATTTTGGAACTTTATCTTTATCATTATTTAATTGATTTTCTGCTATCTTGCTTCAACTCCGATTATTTGTGTTCTTACAATTGTTATGATTTTATCTATTTAAACAAAAATTATTGCAATTCATGTTTTTTAAGACTTTTCTTCCTCTTTTACTCTAATTAAGTTTCAACTTAACTATAGTTAATGAAAAAAGAATTACTAAAGCTTAAGATATTTTTTAGTCTTCAATTAATTTTTTAAATTCTTTTGATGTTTTTATATATTCAAAGTCGCTATTGGATTTCGCCATTTCAATGTATTTTTTATCGAGTTTAATCGCACTTAACAATGAAGCTAGGGCTTTTTCTTTAGATTTCATTAAAGATTCAACACATGATTTTGAGTACCATATTTCACTATCGTTAGAGTCGATTTCTAGAGCTTTATGGAAAGTTTTTTCAGCCTTCTTAAATCTTTTAAATTTAAAATAGAGATTTCCAAGGTATTTTTGTAGCATAGCAATTTTTGGTTTATATAAAGCAGGTTTTTTCCGGGATATTTTTTTATATATCTTTAATGCTCTTTGATACTCTTTTTCCGCTTTCTCAAAAGATCCTATCTTAGCATAATTTTCTCCAATGGCCGTGAGTAAAACAGCGGTTGTTGAGATGAACTCAATGGGATCTCTTCTAATTCTCTCAAAATGCTCCATCAACTCTTCCATATAAGCGGCTTCCAATCGGGAATATAAATTCTTCAATGCGGTTTCCATATCTCTTTTATAGTTCTCATTGATAAGTCGTTTTAAATTCTTTCCACAATCAATTAACCGTTTTAGGCCATAATTATTAATTATTTGGTTGTCCACAATAATAAGAAATTCATCGATTAGATTCTCCGAAGGATTTGAGATTATTTTATGGTATAGTGATTCTATTCTATTATTGATATCTTTGCTTACAATTTCATTTTTAATATTATAATACTTAACTGCATTAAGATGATATTCATGGCTTGCAATATCTTCTAGTGCGTCTTGGATGTGTACGAATTGAAATTCATATGTCTCTTCTTTACCTTCTCTTTTTTTTAGCATTCCTGTATCTACTAATTCTTTAAAATATTTTTTAACATCATCTATTTCGTATGATTGATACACAACTTCTCTATTGATGTTGTTTTTTAAATCTGTATTTATTACAGCTAGATTTTTTAGTAAGACTAAAGCCTTCTTATTAGAAGAGTAGATCTCTTCAATAACCCTCTTATAGAAATCTTTTACTTGTTTATCATCAGCATATTCGAGATTAAAATCCTTTAGTTTTTCAAAGTTGATGTTTTGATAATTCTTTACTAAAAGTTCTGTTGATAAGGGATGACCTTCAGATATTTTTTTGATTATATCTTTCACTTTTTTAGGAAGTTCTTCTCGCGAATATATTTTTATAAGATCTTCCCTATCTTCTTCGTCAACACCGATTACGCATATTTCTGTTTTAGCAATATATGTATTTTTGCGAGAAGATAGTATAATATTATCTAACGATTTAACGAGGTTTACCACATCCTTAGTGGCTAAGTGAAAGTCATCTATGAAAACAGTAAGATTTTCTTCGTTTCTTAATTTTTTTGCTAATAATTCTACAAGCTCATTTTTCGGTTTTTTTATGAATTCTTCAGGATCAAATAAAATCCTCGCTCCGGCTAAGGCATTGATTACATCATTTATTGTAATTTCTTTCTGGGAAACTGCTATATACTGGTCGTTTTTACATTTTAACCTAAAAGATTCAAATCCGGAGCCGCTTGCGTAAGATTTCGGTATTCCGATACTAATGATTTTCTTTCCTTTTAGTTTTTGGATAAGCAGAGCAACCTGAATTAATGCCGTCTTCCCTATTCCGCCCACACCGTAAACCTCAACCTTTCCATCAATATTATTTATTAACTCGTTAAATATTTCCTCTCTATCGCAAAACTGCTGGAAGTTCAATATGTCCAGAGTGTGCCACTCAATAATCCTTTTTGCTAGATTATTGCAGATTAGTTTTACTAGAGATGTATCGTTAACATCTTGGATTCCTTTCCACATTTCTTTCCCGATTTCGTCTCTAAACTCAAGAGCTTCCTTCTTTAAGTCCTTAGCGTCCCAACCCTTCTCAACTAAGTAAGTTTGATGTAAAATCCCTTCGCTAATCGTGTTCTTATATTCACAATGGGTATAAGATATACACCCTTTCCCCGTTTTCATAGGACAATCCGCTTTACACTCACTTATTAGCGAACATGTATCCATCAAAGTACCGTAATAAGGGGAAATAAGAAATATCACAATATCGCTTTTTTTCAGATCGCGTATACACACTTCTTGTGAATTAGAGCCGTCAGGAATAAACTCTTCCATACCGACGCCTTCAAACACCGTATCCAATTTATCCAGGATATTCGCTCGAGGTTCGGCTAAATCTCTAAATGTAGAGCTCAAAAAAATTTTCAGCATTGGATTATTCACAAATTTCTTTAATGTAGATATTTATCCTATTTTTATAATAAGTATTCTGCATTTTTTCTTCTGGTTTTTTTTCTCTTTCTATTTTTCTTTTAATTTTTTACTGATGTTTTGAGAGAGTTCACAGCTGATTCTATCAATTCCGCTGATCTTCTATTTAGGTTCTTCTTTAATGTTTTCTGTATCATCGGATTAGCATGACCTGGATAAATCCACTAGAATGTTTTCTGCCAGTAATTTCAAGGATTTATAAATATGATATTAGAAATCCATATATTAATTTTAGAGAAATTTTTATAATCTATTTGTTTTTAAGTTCTAGCTCTTTTTTTTAGTTGTTCCATTTTTCTTCTTTAATCTGTGATGTTCAAATGATCACAGCTTATTTACAGAACACAGAGGGAGCAAGATTTATGAAAATAAGTATATTAAACGATGTTATAGGGCCAATTCTGCATGGACCTAGCAGTTCTCATACCGCTGCTTCTTATAGTATTGGACGGTTGACCAATATGTTATGTGAGAACGAAATAGAGGAAATTAATATTACATTTGATTCAAAGGGTTCTTTTGATAAGACGTATAAATCTCAAAATGGAGATGTTGCGTTCTTATCGGGGATCATTAATTTAGCTATTGAAGATCCGGACTTTCTTAATTCCGATAATGTAGCCCGTGAAGAAGGAATTAGATTTTCCTTCGATTCTGATGATATTCCTGAAGCAGATCATCCAAACTATATGCTAATTAATATCCCTGCTAAAAAATTAACAATAGTCGCGAAATCCATAGGAGGAGGTATGATTTTAATAGAAAAAGTTAATAACTGGATGGTAAATCTTAAAGGAAATAATTATACTATATTAATCGAATTTCTAAGGAATTCCAAGGAAAAATTACTGAATTTAATTCAAGAATTTTCTTATTCTCCAGAAAAAGTACATATACAGGATGATGGGAGGTATTTTTTTATTCAACTAACGAACCCAAACAAGTATAAAGATGATTTCGTTAATAAATTAAAATCTCTTGATTTTATTAATAATATCTGGACTATATACCCTATCTTTTTTCCGATTCATGGGACTCCTTTGTTTAAAAATAGTTTTGAGATGTTAAAGCTTGCAAATGAAGAAAAGTATTCTCTCGGAAAGGTTGGGCTTATGTATGAAGCAGATTTATTGAACTTAGATGAAAAATCCATTTTAGAAGAAATGGGAAAAAGGATTTCAGTAATGTTTTCTTCAATTGAAAAGGGTTTGGAAAAGAAAAATTCGCATATGAAATTATTAAAGCATTCTGCTAGTGATATCCAAAAAAAAGAGAATCAGCTTTTCAGTTCTGGAATTAATTTAAGAAGTGCTTATAGGGCTATGGCAGCTATGGATACAGCTTCTTCGGGAGGTCTTATTTGCGCGGCCCCTACAGGCGCTTCTTGCGGTGTTATTGCTTCGGTTCTTTATACACTCCATTACGATTTTAATATAAAAATGGACAAGATTATTAAATGTGCACTTGCAGCAGGAGTGATTGGTTTAATAAACGGAATGAATTCAACTTTTGCTGCTGAAATAGCGGGATGTCAAGTTGAGATAGGAATGGCGGGAGCAATGGCAGCGGCAGCTGTGATCGAAGCTGCTAGTGGTGGTCCTGTTGCAGCCACAGAAGCGGCAGCAATTGCATTACAAAACACAATGGGATCTGTATGCGATCTTGTTGCGGGATTCTGTGAAATCCCTTGTCATACTAGGAATGCAGTGGCAGCGTCAAATGCATTTATCTGTGCTGATCTTATTATAGGTGGTTACATTAATCCAATTAATCTTGATGATTCAATCCAAGCATCATTTGAGAGCGGTAAGATGTTAGCCCCTCAATTGCGTTGTACTTCATTAGGAGGAATCGCGAACACAGAATCAGCAAAAAAATTGGTGATTAAATAATCAAATTTCAATTTTTCTTTAGATTTTTAATCTAAAATGGAAGGTGTGCCCTTAATCTTACGAATAAACTAGCAAAAAAGCTAATATCACTTAATATGAGGATAAGACAGAAATAATTTTTCGATGAGATCTTTCGGAATTTAGAATTTTTTTATAGATATAGAAATTCTCTCTAACTCCAAAAATTAAAAAGATTTTATTTCTTATCAGAATCAGAAATAACCATATACTCAACAATAATATTTATTAGATTTTCGATAATCTCAGGAAATTTTTCTCTACCAATATATTCTGTTATCTCATCATCTAAACCGATTGTAAATATAGATTTTAAAATACCCCCTAAAATTTCGGGATCTTTATTTATAATTAGTCCTTGTTTTTGCCACATTTCAATAAAATGTGGAATATATTCATAGGTTTGGAGTTTTTGCTTTAATTTAGGATTATTATGTAATTTCCTAACAAGATATTCTCTTGTATTTTTATCGGCGATTTGTTGTATAATTGGATTTTCTTTTGGGGCTTGAATATGAAAGTATAAAAAATCTTTAAAGGTTCCCTTAGGATCTTTCTTCATTCTTTTTAATATCTGCCTAATTTTTTTGATCATCTTTTCTTCTGCTTGTGTGAGAACATCCAGAAATAATTCTTCTTTTGAATTATAGAAGGAATAAAAAGAACCTTTCGCAATACCTGCAGCATTAGTTATATCTTCAACATTTGTCTTTTTTAATCCATAAATTCCAAAAAATTCTGCACCTTTTTCAATTAGGTTATTTTTAATAATTTTTTTTTCTTCAATAGTAAACCCTTTAGGCATTATAATAATATAAAGGACACTTTTACTTAAAAATTTATGACTAAATGACCAAGTGACTTAGTGACCCAAATATTTATATAGTCATGTAAATTATTAAATCTTAAACATAAATAATTGGTCTATGTCAAATGTTTATTGAAAAATTGGGTTTATCCAAAAATATGCTTATAAATAAAGTTGCGATCATTACTGGTGCAGGGAGAGGTATTGGTAAAGAACTAGCAAGAGCCTTAGCATGGTTAGGAGCAAATGTTGTCATTGCAGAAATAAATGATTATGGAAAACAGGTAGAAGAGTTAATTTATTCAGAAGGTGGAACTGCGCTTTTCATGAAAACAGATGTATCTAAAGAAGAAGATATTAAGAAATTAGAGAACATAGTTATTGAAAGATTTGGGAAAGTAGATATCCTGATTAATAATGCGTATGCAACTTCAGCGGGTACTATAAATGAAATATCGCTAGAAGATTGGGATAGAATATATAATGTTAATATTCGAGGGGCTATCCATACCATTAAAACTTTTTTACCTTATATGATTAAACAGAATGATGGTGTAATAAATACTGTAACCTCTGCGGAAGGATGGCCATATATGGCACCCTATTTTGCTACTAAAACGGCTTTGACATCAATAGGAATTTCACTTGCAGCAGAATTGGATAATACTAATATTTCAGTCTTCGTGTTTGGACCTGGAATGATTGACACCCCCGGATTACAGGAGTACAGTCGAATTTTAGCACCAAAATATGGTATGACTGAGGATGAATTTAAAAATCAAGGAGTTAACCCTGGATATGATGGATTAATGCCAGCAGATCATTGTGCTGCAGGGTGGGCATACACTATTGTCTATGCAAAGGAATATCACGGTCAAATAGCCGAACCATTCTCTCCTCTATTAAAATTGGGATTTATTAGCACAAAAAAGAATCATAGCTCCGTTAAAGAGAAAAAGATACAAAATGAAACTGACTTGAAAGTTTTTATTTCGGAGACTATTGAAAATTCTCAAAATGTCCAGAAACTCACAGAAAAACTTAACCAAGAGATAAATGATTTGGGTTTGTTAGCGAAAAAGTGGATGAATCGCACTTTTGCGAAAAGATGTGGAATGAAAATAGAAAAATTTGTTGAGATTATAACTGAACTTGATAATGAGATTCAAAAAATACCTAACAACATGCTTAATCAAAAAGAAGATATTTCCCTTACCATAATAGAGAAATTACCTTGGTATAATCAAGTTTTGGGGAATCTTGCAGATCACTTTCATAAATGCATAGATGATGCAAAAGGATGGATTAAAGATCCTGATGAATTAGAGATTGCACTTAAAGCATTAAATAATAGAGAAAAAACAGTACTAACTTTAATTTCTAATCTTAATCAATTAGAAAATATAACAATTCCCACATCTGGTTGTGACACTTCAGCAAAGCGTAGCCGGTAGTACACTTTCACCGAAGGATACATATTACTAGTGTACAACTCTTATATCTGGTTGTGACACTTTAGCGTAAGCGAAGCCTAAAAAAGAGAGATTTCACCGAAGAAAATCAAGCGGAGAATGATTTTAGGTAGTTTAGAAATTCTTTTTAAGGGTGAAGAATTCACGCATCTTTCCGATTCCGATTGTATTAGTATTATTGGAGAGACTTACAAATTAGATCCCGAGTTTTTTATAGCTTCGATTTACCCTAAAATTGCATCTTGGGATATGCCATCATTTCTGAACGTAAAAGAGGAACTTCTTGAACTCTTAAGGAAAGAAGGAGCAAATGTTAGTTAGTGTTGATTCAAATTGAAGAAAACTACTTCCTTCTACGTTTCATGATTACAACTACGGTGACAATTATACCGGCTGAGATAGGTAAGATTACAACCAAGACAAGAGCCAAAGGATCTAGTGCATTCGGATCTGATTCTTTTAGAGCTTCAAGTTCTGTTACGAACACATTCATTTTGGTTTGATTCATAGTGGCTTGCAAACCAGCATCGTTCAAAACATCCTTGGATCTCCTTAAATAGTTATGAAACGATTCCTCCATTTGACCATAACCAACATATTGAGGACTCAGAGGTTCATAATCGGGATCTAAAGAAGAATAGGTGACATAGCTAAGCATAGCAACAGGTATAAGGACATTCTTTGATGCCCAATAGTCTAAAGCCACCGGATCTTGGCTGGCGCCGATTATATCAGTATAAGTAGTGTAATCATAGTTACCATAAGGCCCACGCTTGCTTGAACTTTCCAAGGGATTGGCGTTGATCCAGATCATGTCGAGGATGTTCAAGATTGGGGCTCTTGTTTCTACCATCAGAGTTGCCAACCCGCCTTGTGCGATTGAAAAGTGTTCATGTGGAATAGTGATGTGTACTGAAGGGGCAATATAGCCCTGTGGAACGCCCATATAATGTTTAATACAACCAGTTACTCCGTAAATGAAGTGAGACTTCAGGACTGGCATATTGATAACCTTGAGACGATCCGAATCGAAACCAGTCGTATTGTCCCATACACCTTCTTTGAAACTGACATGTGTACCATGTTCAGTCGTGAACTTGGGGTAGGAAACATAAATCTCTGTATCTGAGTTCCAAGTTGTGTTTCGAACATAACCATCTCTGAAGTCAGCATCATTGAAATCAGCAACAGTTCTGCTCCTTATGGTGTCCCACAGAAATGCTGACACATGGTATGAACCAAACATCCCACCCACTTCTGAATTTGACTGATCATGGTAATACGAGTTAGTTTGGGCATGGTCCATACTTCCTTGTCCCTGTCCGTTATCAGTGATTATTACTTCTCCAGTGAAACCATCAGGATGACCTACTATCGCCTTAATCACGCTTTTTACGAGATCAGTATTTGTCCCGCCATTATAGGGCCATTGGCCATTCACTTTTAGAATCACAACATCATTATTCCCTATCAATCCAGAACTCTGAGTTGCGTTCTTGTAGAAGTATAGCTCTTGAGCTTCCATTAGTTCTATAAGGGATGAGACAGCAAGGTCCATGTTTCCTTTCTCCCTTGAAGCATTCTGAACAAAGAATAGGTCTGAAGGATCGGATGCGAGTGCCCTCTGTGGTGATAAAGTGAGATGAACAGGTGTGCTGTTTACAGGAAAAAAATCTAAACCAAAGTTAAATGGATTATCCGCTAGAATGACGGAGCTGACGAATAGAATTGATAAGATAAGCATAGGTTTTATGAAACTCGTCGATTTCCTCAGCGAGAGGACGGTCGGCGGAAGTGAAGCTGCTAGAGCAAGGTGGAACATATTTATGTTCTCAACTGCAACCTGTTGACAGGGATATACAATTCTTGTAGGTTTTTTACCTGTTTTGATCATGAGCCAAATTGCACTTACTACTGCTAGAAGACCGAGCCCCCACAAGCTTTTTCTATGTGATTTTTGCTTTTTCATTGAATGGGGACAGCTTTTTCTATTTCTCATATCGATCAACCTCTAATCCTTTCTTCTTTTTCTCAAATCGGGAGTATTATTTTGAAAAGTAATAGTAAAAATGATAATAATAATAGATTTTGCTTGTATACTAAAATACTTTCGCTTGATAGATATATGAATTTAATTTCTTTTTAGGAATAAAAAATTGAGTATAATAAGGAGTATAAATATTATATTTAAAATCCATGTAGACAAAATCGAAATAATTGGTGTTGGTATTAAAATCAGTGAGATAATATTAAGGATTAAGATTAACATTTCCCAAGCTATCGTAATTTCTAAAACGGATTTAAGTTTTTCCCCGTGATTTTGCTTTATCGATCTTAGTAGAAATGATGAAAGAATTAAGAAAATTCCACCAAATGCCCAGGAGTAATATGGATCGAAGAAGGGCCACTCGATAAGAGACAAATAGTAATATGGAACTGCTATATATAAGAAAGCGAGGCTTAATCCAATAGAAGCATTAATAATACATAAAATTTTCAACTTTTTAGTTATTTCTGTCATTTTTTTCTCACTTTGTATTAAAATACTGATGGTAATATATAATTGTAAATTAAGTAGGAGGCAAAATCATAAAGTGTATTCATTCCTGTGAAGACAACTATTAAATCTTCTGAGTGGAATACATTTATCTGCTGTCCACCATAACCTAAAGCTCGATAAAGGTTATCTTCAGAGGCTATCCACCATTGGAACCCATAATCGAGCACCCATCCCCAATCAACCATAACACTTGTGGAAGTTCTAACCCAATTTTCAGAAATAACCTGCTCGCCTTCCCAATTTCCTTCGTTAAGAAACAGATAACCGATCTTTGCCATGTCTCGAGGTCTTAAATATAAATTATCTCCCCCCCCTGCTACACCCTGAGGATCTTCATACCATAGTGATTCTTCGATAGATAAAGGTCCGAATAAATATTGATTTGCAAAATCGAGAGTTGACATATTGGTAGCTCTTTGGATTATAGCGGATAGTAGATGAGAGGCACCTGTATTATAATTGAAGGTTGTACCGGGGGGTGCGACCATTGTTCTATTAAGAACGAAGCCTACATGGTCTTCACTTGCTTTCCAATCGTTATATGGATTTCTGGGGTCCGAGTATGGATAATCCTCTGGCCAGTGTAAACCCGTTGTCATGGTTAACAGGTGCCATATAGTCATGGCATCCTTCTCAGGACTTGGATTTGCGATATCATAATCGGGAAAGTAGTCGAGGACAAATTCATCCAATGTCTCAATGTAACCTTTTTCAAGAGCAATTCCAATTAAAGCAGAAGTTACACTTTTAGAGACTGAGAAAACGCGAAAAAGATAATCTTTATCATATGGGATTTGGTACCATTCCTTTACGAGAAATC
This sequence comes from Promethearchaeota archaeon, assembly GCA_013375475.1. GTDB lineage: Archaea > Asgardarchaeota > Lokiarchaeia > Sigyniarchaeales > SOKP01 > SOKP01. Next base: position 7,977 of record JABXKD010000007.1, on the reverse strand, counting down.
CATTTTTTATGATAAGGATACTGTAAACCCTATAGTTATTGCTTTCAACATCAATTATCATATTATCTAGAACACTTGAATCCATTTGTACAAGTTCGGGGTATATCTCGGGCCAATACTCGTCTGAGTGTACTCTGTTAATGAAAGTCCATATTGGAAGTATACCGGCAAACCCTAAAACAGCAATTAGGAGGGGAATACCAACTTTTTTCATTGTTATTTTATGTAATCTAGACATCTTGACATTTAATCAACAAAACTTTATAATTATTGTGTGAATTGGTTTGTAATAAAATAAATTGGAGTCCAGTTTTTACTCTTCGACATTAAAAAACCTTAAAGTAAAGAATACAATATTATAAATGAATAAAAAAGTTAATTTTGAAATACTGATTCTGTATTATAATTAAATTGATAATTATAACATAAAGTGAAAAAAGCTTATGACAATATTATTAAATCCGAAAGAGCATAAAAGGTATTATCCGGATGCGAAGTCAAAAGAGATCATGCTTAAAACCATAGAATTTTTCGAAAACAAAGGGAGAGCGAAAATTAAAGAGGATGATCACAAGAAAGTGTGGTATTCTGATTTCCTTGAATTTCAAAAAGAGAATAGGATTTTTGCACAACTTTTAACCCCTTCTCAGTACGGAAAAGATGAGAATTATCGATGGGATACATGGAGAATTTGTGAGTTTAATGAAATTCTTGGGTTTTATGGATTGAGTTATTGGTATACATGGCAAGTTTCAATACTAGGGCTCGGACCTATTTGGATGAGTAAAAATGAAAAAGCGAAGGAAAAAGCAGCGAAATTACTTACCGAGGGGAACATTTTTGCGTTCGGTCTCTCTGAACAAGCGCACGGAGCAGATATTTACGCCTCTGAAATGGCATTAACTCCTCAAGAAGATGGTTCATATAGAGCTAATGGAGAAAAATATTATATTGGTAATGGAAACGAAGCACAAATGGTATCAAATTTTGGTAAATTTGCTGATAAAGACGGCAACATCCCTCCTTATGACATGAAAAATAAGGAGCAATACGTTTTCTTTGTAGCAAATTATAAACACAAAAACTATGAATTAATAAAAAATGTATGCGACAGTCAGAATTATGTTTCAAATTTTGCACTCCGTGATTACCCGATAACTGAAGAAGATATATTATCCAAAGGGGAAGAAGCATGGAATTCATCACTTAATACGGTTAATGTAGGGAAATATAATCTAGGATGGGCTTCAATAGGTATTTGCACACACGCATTTTATGAAGCAATTCAACACGCGTCTTATCGAAGGCTCTACAATATGTATGTGACAGATTTTCAGCATGTTAAGCAAAACTTTGTCGATGCTTATACTCGATTAGTCGCTATGAAATTATTTGGACTAAGAACGGCTGATTATATGAGAATTGCTTCTGATAAAGACAGACGATATCTACTATATGCTCCTGTTATGAAAATGAAAACGACAACTCAAGGAGAGGAAGTTATAAATCTTTTATGGGATGTGATCGCTGCAAAAGGTTTCGAAAAGAATATGTATTTTGAAATGGCTGCAAAGGATATCCGGGCCTTACCAAAACTTGAAGGCACAGTTCACGTAAACATCGCCTTAATTTTGAAATTCATGGTGAATTTCTTTATGAATCACAAAAAATATGAGGAAGTTCCAAGGCAAGATGAAGTTAAAGACGATAAATTCCTTTTTAACCAAGGTCCAACACGGGGGTTAGGAAGAGTTCGTTTTCACGATTGGAAGGCAGCGTTTGAGCAATATAATCTACCCAATGTCAAAATATTTATGGAACAAATTGAGATGTTTAACCTCATGGGAACAAAGGCTACTCCTAGTATCGATCAACAAAAAGACATGGACTTCATGCTTTCGGGGATTGGTGAAATCTTTTCTCTTATTGTATACGCCCATTTAATCGTAGAAAACGCTAAAATTTACGATATCGACGAAGATACATTAGATCAAATATTTGATTTTTTCGTGAGAGACTTTTCCAAATATGCATTGAATCTGTATAATAAAGCAAGTACTACCGAGCTACAGATGGAGTGGTGTTTGAAGATGATTAAGAAACCTAATGTCGATCCTGAGCGGTTTGGTAAAGTGTGGAAAATTGTTCATTCTTTAAAAGACGCGTATGAAATGAATGAATAATATTTTTTTTTTTTTGTATGTGTTTTTTTTAATATCGAGAAAATGAAATTGGAGTAATGACTCACAGTTGCTCGGTTTGGTTAAGATAAATATATTAAAATAGATGTCTTGAATATGTTTAATTATTGAAGTGAGAAAAATGAAATTTATTGATCTTTCAATCCCTATAGTAAACCCCGACGAGCTTATTTTCGACCCTCCTCTTACGCAACCTCATATTGAATACGGGAATCACGATAGAGGTGCTGAAGAAATGGGATTTGCTTTTCCTCGACTGAAACCCGAACATCTACCAGTTGGAAAAGGGTGGAGTACAGAAAGTATTACATTAGGTACTCATTCTGGAACTCATATGGACGCTCCGTGGCATTTTGCCCCTATTCAAGATAGAGAAATTGGAGAGAAAAAAGCTATAACGATCGACGAGTTTCCATTAGAATGGGGTATTGGGCCGTTAATTGTTCTGGACTGTACAGATTACGAGGAAGGATATGTAATGACACCTCAAGATATTGATAATAAGTTAGAGAATGTAGACCATAGGTTAAAAGAGGGAGATATCTTATGTGTTCACACAAATGCTCCAAAACACTATGGTACTAAAGATTACATAGATCATGGCGTTGGGGTTGGTAAGGAAGCTACATTGCATATAATTAGAAAAGGTGTTCATGTGGTTGGAATTGATGCATGGTCTTGGGATGCTCCTTTTAGTCTCACAGCAAAAAAATGGAAAAAATCTGTAAAAGAGAAAAAACCGGACCCATCAATCATCTGGGAAGGGCATTTTGCAGGTATAGAGTTAGGGTATTTTCAAATGGAAAAAATGATGAATTTGGATAAAGTTCCTCCTGTTGGTGCCACAATTTACTGTTTTCCAGTTAAAATAGCTAGAGCGAGTGCTGGTTGGGTTAGGGCAGTCGCTACTTTTCCAGAGTAAATTAGTGATAGTTAGTAGAATTCTTTTAGCTTAATAAGAGGAATATTAAGTTCTACACATTTTTCTTTTAATTTTTTATGAACTTTTTTTATTTCTAATGACCTTAATTTTAGATAATCTTCTCAAAACCAAAATGGTCCCTGTTATGAAGATCATCACCCCAACGATTACTATTGAAATAATCAATACATCAATGGGAGGTGCTGTGAAGTCATTTTCATCACATTTTCTCTGGAAGTCTAAAATATCTGCTCCATTGCCAGCAAAAGAGTTATTTAAAGCCACATTGCATTTTGATTGATCGTCCAGATAGATGCCAACATCGTGATTATTTATAGTGTTATGATTTACGATATTACTTTCGCAGTCCTCTAAATTTATGCCATATTGTCCGTTGGAGGATATATTATTACCTATAAGTCTATTATCGCCACAGTGAACCAAGCTAATCCCATGTTCCCCGTTGTTATTTATGGAATTATTTAAAAATAAGTTATAGTTGCTCTCATAGACTTGAATTCCCTCCCAACCGTTCTGATTTACAAAATTTCTTATAATTGAGTTGTTTTCTGCTCTACTAATTCTAATACCATTACTATCCCCTCCAGGAAATAAGTTAAAAGATAGATTATTATCTTTTATAATATTATATTTTGAAAAGGACGATATATCTAGCCCTATTTTATTTTTAGTTGCGTTATTTCTCGAGATGGTGTTATTGTGACTGTTCCACGAGATACTTATTCCAAAAGCTGAGTTGTTATCAGCCTCATTGTCTAACACTGTATTATTACTACATAAAGAGTTAAGAGATATGCCCGTATAAAAATTATTATTTGCATAATTTCTAAAAACGGTATTATTACTACTATAGGAGACGAGGGATATGCCGTACATATTATTTGAACAATTGTTTTCGATGATCATTCCGTTATTGGTATGGTGGAGTAGTATCCCCGCGTATTCACTCAACCAATCGGTTCCTGCATTGAAAAGAGTGCAATTCTCGATTCTGAAATAAGTGCTGGAATTTTGGATTTTTATACAATTACTGGAATTAAGGCCATCAATAATTAGATCTTTGATCACATATGGGTCGTTCCACGTACCCGAGCCGTTACAAATTCCCGCATTTTTGGCTTCGGTCCAATTGTTATTAATATGGATTATTGATGATATTTTCGCGGTTTTCAGATATGGGATTTTAGAATTGTTATTATCACGATCAATCGAATATATAGTCCTATCTTTTGAGAGGAAATCGAGATTGATGCAAAATAGACCTAATGAGAGAAAAATAATTCCTAGAATCGCGAGGATAGATGCTTTTTCTTTAAAGATTAAATTCATTTTTGTTGAAAAACTTGAGAGTAGTAGCTCACAGTTGCTTGATTATGTTAAGTTAGCTTGATTAATATACATGTCTTTTTAATGCTGTAATTGTCACATATATTTTTCTCAATCGAAAAAGGATTCAATTTACGAATAAACTCATGGATTAAAAAAACAAATCTTTTCTCTATTTTTATAACAATTATAAACCTTCTAAGTGTAAACTATATTTAATAGCGAAAAATATTAGATAAAAGCAACAATCACAAAAAACGGTAATGGGTATGGCTGACGAAAAAAGCAAACAGAAAAGTAAAATTGAGAAGGCAGAAGTTTTTTATCAAAAAGGATTAGTCTGTGGTGAGGAGTCTGACGCTGACGGAGCGATTGAATGTTGGCAAAAAACTGTGGAGTTGAATCCGAACCATTTTGAAGGCTGGTACAATTTGGGAAACGCATATGATATAGGGAGAGGGGATTTAGAAAAAGCACTTGAGTGCTGGAATAAAGCATTGGAAATCAAGCCAGGTGATGTTGACGTGTTGTACAACATGGGAAACGCTTATAGAGAACATAAAGATTACGACAAAGCGATTGAGTGTTATAACAAGGTAGTAGAATTAGATCCAAAGGATCACGAGGGTTGGAATAATATGGCCAATGCTTATAATGGAAAGGGAGATACTGCTAAAGCGATTGAGTGTTGGAAGAAAGCTCTGGAAATTAAACCTGATAAATACGAAACCTGGTACAATTTAGGGATTATGTATAAAGAATTAGGTGAATTTGATTTGGGGATAGAGTGTTGCCAAAAAATCCAAGAAAGATATCCAGAGTCCTACGAGGTGAAACGCTTACTAGACGCAATTAATAAAGAAAAAGAAAGAGCCTGATTAACGAATTTTAAAAATTAATAACTTTCTAAGCAGGTCTTTTAGTTTTTTTTTCTATAAGTTCAGTCGCAATAAAGAAGCTGATAATGCTAAGAACAGCTTTAAGAGAAGCCTTTTCTCTTATTTTCTTGTATGTAGCTCGCAAAATTACCCCGAATATAATTATTCCCACTGCAATTGCCAACCAAATTGTAAAATAAGCGTTAAGTTGTTTGGTAAAAAGGAAAATTAAAGGATTGTGTAGTAAAAAGATTGTAAATGAGTAATAAGAATAATAGAAGAAATATTTGTAGTTTTTAGTTGTTTTTATTTTTTCCAAAACTTCGATAAGCATCAGAGATGACAATATAGTTATTACCAAACCTACAGCAAAGGCAATTGATGAAATTGTATTAAAATACAGAAAATTAGGGAACTGATAAAAAATCCCGAAAACAATTAAAAAAATTCCAATTATTAATGTGTGAATTAGCAATCTGTTCTTAAACATATACTTCCGCTTGCTTTCTTCTTCAATAAGATTAATTTTGTAAATATATTCCCCGATTGCAGAGCCTATAATAAATACACCTAAATAAATCAAAATGACATATTGATCCAATGGATTAAATAGTAAATGAAATAGAAAGCCAAATAGCGATGCTTCTCCCTCATACAACAATAATAGGTTCAGAATTAGCTGATTTACAATTATCATCGCTATTCCCAGAAATATTCTGAATAGTTTAGAGGTTTTCAAGAGTGGCCAGGCTAATATAAGAGAAAATCCTATTGTTTGCAGGGCGTTCCATTCCCATATGCTTCCACCCCATATCAACGCATTAAATAAATTAAAAATAAAGGCTATAATTAATATAAAAATAGCTCTAAGCAGGTAAACATTTCTTACGGTTGTCATACTAAGCTTATCTGAGTCTTTTACAGTGTTTTGATAATTTCTAAAGGATAACGCTGCGCTAATTCCTGAAACGAAAAGGAATCCCGTTGCGCCAAGCGGTTTAAGAAACGCATATAACCAGAATTCCAGCCAAGCATCTTCTGGTCTTAACCACCAAACAATTAGATGACCAAAAACCATGAGGAACATTGATAGTCCTCTAACGGTATCAACGCTATTTATTCTTCTCATATAGTTAATAAAAGGTTGGTAATCTATAAATATCTTTTATGTTCTAAAGGTAAAAAAAATGTCTTTGAAGTTGATGGACAAAAGTGAAATAAAAAAATAAAAAAAATGGAATTAATCTTTGAAAATGCTTTCTACTAACTTGTTGTCTTCTTTAAAATATATCAGAGCACCGCTCCAATCTGCTAAGACATCAGCATATTTAGCTTCAAATGTAGTGACGAGTTCTTTTAAGGAGGAACGCACTTCTGTAGTTTGTTTTCCCTTAATAAATAACGCTCCAAAGATACGAGTCCCATATTCAATTAGAATAGTTATATCACCGTGATCTATGGTTTTTAATAGTTCTTGAGATTTTGTTGTTTCTTTTATGAAGGAAGTAATAGCTGAAAACATACCAGAGACGATTCCAGGATCGTGACTATATTCTTCAGAGAAATTATAGTCAAAGATACCTCTCCCATCGTCATAAATGATGTATAATCCTTGTTTTTCTGCTTTTTCGTAAATATAGCTGAACTCTTGTTTTAAAACATCGATTAGGTTGTTACTGTATAAGTATTTAAGAGTAAAGTAAAACCTTTGCATTTCTTTTTCTTCCACAGGTTTTAGCTTATCTAGCATCTTTTCAGTTTCTAAGTTTTCTAGTAAAGACTTTACTTCCTCTCGCTCTTGTGCTACATCTTTTAAGTCGATATCCTCTCTTCTTATAATTAAATAGTTGTTTTCAATTTTCGTATATTCGTTGTATGTTGGAAATTCCGAGATTGAAGAAAAAATAACCTTTTCTAAGTGTTTTTCGTCAATAGCTATATTCTTAACTCTAAAGGTTTTTTTCATGTAGAAAATAACCAGACTCCAAAAAATTATATTGAAAATGTATTGAGTAGTTTGATAAGGAATTGCAAGGATATTTAAAACTCCGGTTAATTCACCATCGAATACAGCAGTCCTTAGAGTATAAAATCTAAAACCAAAAATAGATGTAAAGCTCGATTGTCCAGTTATCCAATAGATGTCAGGTGAAAAATTTATCAGACCGTTGCCAGCTGTTCCTATTATCACAAACATCACAGACAAGATAATTAAGACAGGTATGTATGTTAAAATACTCAGAAACATGCTTTTCATATATTTCATACTAAGATTTAAGAAAATTACCGCGATTATTAGAGATATAACCACTAAAGCTACAAAACTGAGGATATTCAAAAGGTCAAATCCAAGGCTTTCGTATAAATAAACTGGTCCACTTTCTGCAAAATTAGCTAAGTCGGTTATGATTTGAGTATCATCATAAATAAATCCAATGGCTGAACCAAAAACAAAATTATTTATGATGAAAAATACGAAAACTGCCAAGCAACTAAAAACAATCCCATAGTATATGTTAGAAGTATTCATTTTCTTTCTTTTCTCTTTCTTATTTTTCCACCAATCAATCATTTTAATAAAAATGAGTAAAGAGATAGGTTCAAAAATTTTAAGAAACAATACAAAAAT
>JABXKD010000079.1 GCA_013375475.1 Promethearchaeota archaeon | reverse complement strand
ATTAATCTCTAACTCCACTATTCTTAGTTTATTTTCTTCAATTTTTAAAATTTTATTGAATAATATATCATAGACAAGAATGTAAATACTTAAATAAGAGCTCTGAATTAATTTTAATTGCAAGTTATCTAAAATCCGAATAAAAATGTAATAATCTAAAGAGGAAATAAAAATGCCATATGTAGTTAGTTTTGTTCGTTGGCCAGGTGAGTCGACAGTAGAGATGGTAAAAAAAGCTATTGAAGTTGATAAAAAATTTCCACCAGATGATAGTCTTGGGGAAAATCTTGTGACTAATGCTATAAATGCAGATATGGACGGTATAAAATCATTTAGTGTAACGCTGGTAAAGCCAGGGAAATTAGAAGAAACTATATTGCGTGCTAGGTCTATTTTAAATATGTATTTAACAATCCCTGGATTTAAATATTCAGTAGAGACTTGGGCTACTGTAGAAGAAGCCTACACATCAATTGGACAAACTCCACCTGGATAATAAACTAATATTAAAATTCTTTTTTTTTAAGATTTAGATTACACTTCTATTTACCGTTAAAAATGGGGGAAAATCAAACAAAAAAACGATTTATCATATAATACCATCCACTCCCTTTTTAGTTTTTTATGTGTATAACCTTATAATTTTAAATATCTATTCTGACTATCTTAAGTGATTCTGCCATGAGTCCCACGAAAAGCCGCTTAGAACAAGAACATAAAACAATAAATACCATGATTAGAATGTATTGTAAAAATTTTCATGACTGCGAAGATAAGTTATGTCAAGAATGCTCAGATCTTTTTCAATACGCTGAGGAGCGTTTAAAAGGATGCCGTTTCGGCGAGGAAAAACCCACTTGCGATAAATGTCCAATTCATTGTTATAAACCTGAGATGAGGGAGAAAATACGAACAGTCATGCGTTATGCGGGACCACGGATGATATATACGCATCCAATTATGGGATTTCGACACATGTTTAAAAAGATAAAAAAAAATGAAAATTTAGAGCTATAATAAACTCAATCTCTAACTGGGATTATTAAGCATAATTGCCTATTCATACACTATTCTAGTTAGTTCAACTTTTTCTCCTTTGAGGTGCTTCTTGAGCGTGTCTTTTTCGATCATAGAAAAAATAGCTACTTTAAGACCTTTCTTTATTTGATCTTTAGTTGATACAAGAGAAAGTAGTTTACCTCGCATCCTTCCCGAAGCATCTGTCCCACTTGATTTATCCAATTTCTTCAAAACGTTATCAAGATCATTGATGTTTAACTCATTGAGCAATTGAGCTTTTCTTCCTAGTTGTGGATCTTGATCGTACACACCAGGAACATCAGTAGCAAACATTAATCTTTCAGCATTTAAAACACGAGAGAGAAGCACTGCTATTTGATCTCCGCTGCAAACGCTAAAACCCATACTATTGTCGTACATCATATCACCACCTATCAAAGGCACCATTCCTAAAGATAAAAATCCCTTTAGGGATTCAAATGCATGATCAGTTATCACCATCTTATTGCCCACGACCATCGAAGAAGCGTGCATTAGATTTATAGGAATCCCCTTATCTATGAATTTTGAAGCAATTGTCTTTCGAAGTTTATTAACGATTTGCTGCGTTTTTGACATTGAAATGAGCTGTTCCTTACCTTTAAAACCCTTATGAAGGTTATATTGCAACACAGGAGGATGACCGAAAGAACCTACTCCGTGAACTATAACTAAGCTCTTGATTAGCCCTAAGTCAATACACTCTTTTATTTCAGTGGCGACTCTATCTATAACTTCATCTCTTAATTTGAATGGCGTCGATTTATCTGTAAGCAATGAGCCACCGAGTTTTAAAACTAAGATTTCTTCTAATGTCATTTGAATTCATATAGTTTAATTTAGAAACTAAAAGAATAGGGCCAAAAATCTGGAAAAGCTAATTCAAGAATCAAGATTGTAATTATAACCGCCAGAAAAATTAAGAAGTTATCTGTACCTTTAGGCGATAACGCTTCTACTACTGTAGCAACTATGCTGACAACAATTATAGGTAAAATAAGTGTAGCTATATTAATATGCGGAGCTTCTAAGGAAAATATCAAGACGAGAATAGAGGTTACCAATATCGATCCAACCAGCATCCCTATACTGCCAATAATGGTTTTTTCGCTTCCTCTAATTCCAAACTTTTTATCTCCACCAAATTTACGCCCTATAATATCTGCTAACCCATCTCCTCCCGAAACACACCCTATAATAAGTAATGCCGTAGGATTTGCATTTTCTATTCCAGTAGATGATACGTAAAACCAGAAAAAGGTCATTAATAGCATAACAATCGCATAATAAAGCGTACCTTCAAGTAATTCTCGAGGATCTCCCGTTCTTGACATCGAATTAACAAAACTCTCGTTTTTCATCAACCCCGTACCAATAGCTACGAATTGTAAAACAAACAATAAAGGAACTATTGCAGCAATGTAATGACTTATCACCCCACCTGAAAAAAGCATCCATGTAACAACGAATATTGGCCCTGCAAGGATATGCACGAATTTTCTCGTAATAATTTGAGAAACTAATCCTTTCTTTTGCATTAATCCATTAATCTGAACCAAAGCTAATAAAATAACAATCGATATTACCATCGCAATTAAATCCCAAACAAATGCCAACTCATTACCAAACGGATTATATACCATAATTATGCACTCTTTACGTTAGAAAATTATTTTAAAATAGAATTAACTATTATAAAAGTTCCTAAATTAAAAATTATTCCTAAAGAACGTAGAAAAGTTAAGTAAAACTACCTCTTCTAGATGAACTTAGATTAAGTTAATTAGTTATTAAAAAAAAAAATTAAAAAAAAATTAGTTTTTATTCTTTAAATTTCTGGTTTACATATTTATTATGGTGTCGTTCTCAAAAATTAAGTCAACTACCTCGTCAGAAGCAACCAATCTAATACCATCAGAAATAAACTTGTTTAATCCTCGAATATCTATGTGTTCTTTACACGCAGCAACTTTTTTCTTTTGATTAAGTGCTTGTGAAACCGCTTTATTAGATCTATTAGCAAAATAGACTGCGTTTTGAAGTAAAAGGATCGTGACATCATCATCATCCGTGTGCTCCATTGCAAGTTCTACTCCTGTAATATCTTCACTCGTAATGAAATATAACACTTTTTTTCCCATTTTTCTAAACCTCCTAAAAAGGTATGGTTACGGATGAATCCGCAATCATCTTTAATATTTCTCCATGTTCTTTCACTTCAACTTGATCGATAAGATCGTCTTTTGTTAAACCACGCTCTTCAAGAGATTTCTTGTCAATAAATATATCTAAATCGATACTTTTAATGAATTCTATGTGCATAGCATACATGGTTTTATCAACATCTTTTGTAAAGGTGTAAACCGCGTCGTTAATCGCGACAGTAATTGGATCGAAATCAGCGCTAACAGCAACCGTCATCCTTAATCCTTCGACAGGGTAAAGAGTTCCGTGAGGTGGTTGTCGTAAAAGTATAACTACATTTTTTTCTTCAGACATTTTTTATCACATTAACAAATTGTTACAAGTCTATCGGTTTCTTCTATTATCTTTGCAAGATCGGGAGTTCCAGCTCGCTTAATATCGCCACATTCTTTATTAAGGCAGTTTTTCATTGTACCCCTGACTAAGAGACATAGATTACATAGTCTAATGATGGCTCCTTTATCTAGTATTTCCCTGAATCCTTCTTCGATGTTAAAGATTCCTTCGATTTTTTTCTGGTTTCCTAATGCTGCGTTAACAGCGTCCATATAACAAAAGATATGAACTTCGTGACCTTTGTCCAATGCCGCGCTACTAAGCTTGCATACCGTTTCAGCAGCTTCGGTTTGGTATGGGCCATCAAAGAACAGAATTCCTAATCGAGCCATTCTACGATATCATCTCCTTATCTATTTAGTCCTCTTTCCGCATGAAGAGAAGATAGGCTGCGAGCCAAGATCCCAACATTATACACACACCAACTATGATGCTATGTACGGAAAGTTGAGGTATACCACCTAAAATATTGGTAATATTACATCCCATAGCGGTCACCGCCCCGAATCCCATTAAAATTCCACCAAAGAATTGTTTAAGCAAAGTTAAACCCTCTTTTGGAACTCTAAATTTGAACTCTTTCTTAAGGATTGCACTTACCATTGCTCCAATAAGAATGCCGAAGATGATGAATCCAGACCATCCTAAGCCGCCTGTTGGGGAAAACTCACCAGCAGTTAACCAACCACTAATGTTCATCCAGCCTCCAGTTATGCCTACAGGACCACCACTGGCTACGAAACCAGCTGTGAGAATAAGTCCAATTAAAATTCCGGTTACCCACCATGGATATGCTTTTTTAATGCTTACTTCTACAACGTTATCAAACTTTACTAAAGGTTTATCTCCTCGCTTTTTTAACGCCGGTAATCCCCAAAAGAAAAACATCAAAGCTATTCCAACAATACCGAGAATTAGCATAACGATTGGGAGAACCAAACTCAGAGGATCATATATTCCTACAAGCGTAATTTTCCCTAGATTTGTAAGATGTAATATATTTTTAAAATCGTTCAACACTCCTCCAGCTGTCATTAAAGCTCCGACAGTTAATCCGATGGCAGCCACAAAAGATCCCATCATTCCTTCTCCGACTCGATAAGTTGTTCCACTCGCACATCCACCGGCAAAAACCATCCCAATACCAAAAACAAGGCCACCAACAATAGCAGCCCATGGTTTAAAATCTTTAGGACCGAGATTCCAACCAGCGAAGGCAAAAATAGCGAATCCAACCGCTAAAACTGCTAGAGACACTGCAACAGCCTTTGCGAGTTTAAACTCTTTCAAGAGAATAATATCTCTGAAGGCTGAATTCATGCAGAATCTTCCACTTTGCAATATAAAACCAAAAATGAACCCAATTATGAGTCCAGCTATTAAAAAATATTCAAATCCCAATGCCATTTTTTTCACCTATTTTATTTTAATCAGGATTTCCCACGCTGATGCTCCCGTCTTTTCCGATGAGATTACTTCGTGGCCCAGAGATTCCATCGTTTCAGGAATCCTCTCTGCAGAGAGAGGGTAATCGACTAAAACTTTTAAAACCTCACCTGACTTCATTTTTTTCACTTTTTTTTTACTTCTTACGTCTGGATAGGGACACACTTCGCCCGTACAATCCAAAGTTTCCGTTATATCAACCATTTTTTATTACCAGTTATGTTCAATTTTGTTTATTGAATATATATTCATATACATATTCGATACTCTCTATTATATTCAGAACTATTTAAAATTTATTAATAATCATTCAAAAAAACTCAAGATCTAAAGAAAATAATATTTTTTGTATCAACCTTGATATTTTTTCAACTATGATTGATCAATGTTTATACTCACTAAATAAGTTTTTAGAATAATTATTCAGAATATTTTACCCCAAACTGAAAGAGTCTTGTCATGGTAAATTTTTTGTGCCAATGTAATTTAGAACATAATCGTTATATGTCATCGAAAAAGCTGAAGTTTTTTTATTAAATTATGACTAAATAAACACAACTAATTTTATTTCAAATTAGCTTAAATAAAAAAAAAAAACCAAAAATTTTTTGATTGATTTATCTATTGTTTGACTTCTAAAACTTTCGTATATTTTATTGGGAGTTAAGATCATTTTAAAATTATACTTTATAGAATTAAAACTCATCAAATTAAATTCTGAAATTCGAAATTAATATTATCCACTTTGTTCATGTAAAAAAATTATCGCATTTCTACATTCAATAGATTAGAGTAAAGTTCCTTGCCCTTTTCATTTTCAATGGAAAATTTAAGCAAGGGATTTCCAGCTAACATTAATTTAAAATATTGACTTATATCTTCTTTGTCGGTTATAGGAGAATTTAAAGCGTACAATTAACTTCAGTTTCAATCTAACTCTATGATGTAATTAAAAGTTTCAATTTGAAAACATTTTTTTTGCAATTCAGTAAAATCTAAGAAAAAATTGATCGATTCCCAACAAAATGATTACTTCTTTTAACGATATAAAATTCGTTTAGTTTTTCTTCATAAAAAAATAGAGAAAAAAAATCAAGTTCTTCTCTCTAAATACATATCTTTAAATTACAAATATTTATATGTAATTCTAGGGAAGATGGGTAATGGAATTCCACCAACATACAAGGTTTTAATAGTTGTATTTTTGAATTTCTCTCTATTTTCTCTCACTTCAAATTCTTTCTCTTCTAGATTTTCTGTTATTTTAGATCTGATTCTTGATAATTCGGACTGAGATAATAGAGATAAATCTTTCACTAATTTCAGCAAATTTAGTTGGAGTTTACAAGCCAAATTTTTAAATTTTAAACAAAACTCCTCAGATTGTTTCTGGGGGCCATAATTAAAAAAATATAACGTATAATTAACAACTCTATTTTTCAATTTATTTTTATAAATAAATGCTATATGTTCACAGGTAGGTTTTCCTTGTTTTAATCTTAATACAATCCCTGCTAGCATAGAATGCGGGAAATAACCTACAACATAATAATTTTTATGTGATTGGCGTTTAAATGTCGTGGTAAATAGCTCAACGATATCACCGATCTTTAGGGTTTTTCCATATGGAATAGTCGCTACAATTCTTTCTGTTGTAAAAAAGAGTTTCCATTTATTAGGTGCCCGCTTAGCAACGCGCATTTTTTTAAATTTTGATTTAAATGTATCATCCTTTACATTTAAAGTAACATTATCAAAAACTTTTAAGATTTTTTCACCCTCCCAAGGTATCAATTCTCCCTTTTCTTTCAAATAGAATTGAGCTAAACCCTCTCTTCGCTTTTTATCCCAATATTCTTTATCCTTTGGGCGATAGAGAAAAAGAGGTTGATATTCTTTTATAGATTGACTAATAATATCCCTTTGAGGTTTTAAATTTTTGTTCATGTTTAATGCCTTATATCGCTTATTCAATATAATAATACTTAATATTGTTGATTATAAGATATGAAAAATTAAAAAAATTATGATAATTTGAAAAAACTTTTCTTTTGTTTTTATAAAGATTCTTTAATCTCATCAATTATCAAAAAAATTCCTATAAATAATGTTATTCCAAGAATTACTAGCCCCATTAATCCTAAAATAAAGCTCCCCCATGTAAGTGCTGATATTTCTCCACCGCTCAAAGATAATTCCATTAAAAAACAAGCCGCACCGATGATCATCATGATAAATAATATTGTCATTAATAATTTGTAATTGATCTTTTTTACAAAATTTGTAGTTATAATGTTGTAATTGAACAACCCGTTTAATAAATATCCAGTAACAAATACTCCAAACATTATGGTGAACGCGAAAACTAAGATAAATAATTTTTCCATCGAAAAGTTCTGGATTCCAATTTCAGTATTCCTTAGATTATATAAAATTACTAAAAATGCTATTAATATAACCTGAAATATGACTAATACTATAGAATGTTTTTTGAAAATCTTTCTTTTTTCTCCTTCTTCTGCCATCCTACTCACTCTTTAAAATATATTAATTATAAAAAAAAAAAAAAAATTAAATTCTTACTACTGTCTTTCTGAACGCAATTCTCAAGACGATACTAATAACAATCACATAAACAATAATTACAATTGGAACGATAAGGTCTACCGTTAAGTTACCGAGCATGGGAGTGTCCATGAATGACATCCGAGCAAAACCCGCTGAACCGATAATACCGTTTTCAAGAAACATTGCAATTCCTGCAGGGATGATTATGTAGGCTAAGGCTAATATAACCCACCCAATTATTAAAGGAATAAATTGTTTTAGTACACGTCCAACTTTTCGTGCATCCGAATGTACTGTACCTTCGGGATCATCAACATCATGAGTACCTGTGGTAAACCAATAATTCAAACCCATGAATACATATCCTCCAATCATATTACCCGTCAAAACTGGTAAGAAGTTATAAATAAATGCTTGCGTCCATGTGACATTCGCTCCAGAGAAGATTCCTATAGGGATAAAGAACATGTTTGCGATAACGTGCTCCGATCCAACGGCTACGAATGCCATAATCGGAAACCATATATTAAACACTTTCGCCATTAAATTACTATTAGATTTAATACCTTGATAGATTGCAAAATTGACTAATAAGTTACAAATTATCCCTTTAAATACCATTGTCAAGAATCCACCAACGAAATCTGCGCTCACCAGAGCTATTTTTCCTTCTGCTATAGCAATAGCTTTTGCAGCAGAGCCTGCACTAATAGATGTTCCATATATTAATGAAAGGGCTATGATCCATGCCCAACATATAGAACCTATCAGATTACCCCCTAGAGCTAAGAACCAGTTGCGATACAATTCACCAATTTTTGATTTCCGAGTACATGTCGCCATAGGGGTGATCATACAATCTCCTGTAAATAAATCAGCACCTCCCATAAAAATAATTCCAATAAGACCTATGGGAAAGACTGCAGCGAACATAAAACCCCCCCAATCAGAAGATACTTTCTGAGATACAATAGTTGCCAGAGTTGCACCAATTGCAATAAAAACTCCTGCATTCCATCCTGTTAGCAAATTAACTAAAAAAGATTGTTTAGTTTTACTTTGACCAGCAGATGAAATTGCATCAATAGTCGGATCAATACATGACATTTTTTTTTAACCTATTTTTTTTTAATCAAATTTTCTTAAAATTAAGATATAGAAATAAGAAATGTGTCTTATTTTTAAACTTTTTTTACTAAAACCGAAATTATATTAATGTTCTTGTTTATTTTTCACACCTTTTCTTTAAAATCGGTTTAATTTTTAATTCATATACAATGAAAATAAGATAAAAATATCTCATTTTTATAATTTTTTAATCAAAATCTGAACATCTGAGTACAAACTATTGACATGTTTGACGATTTTTAATAGTGTAATTCTTAAATTTAATAATATTTATTATAAAATATTAAATAAAAAATTAAAAAAAAAAAATTGGTAAGATAATTATGGAAATAATAAAAATTAAGTACAATAAAGATAACATAATAAAACAAAGCGAAGAAGTTCAAAGATGTTTTAAATGTTCTGCTTGTTCTATTTTTTGTCCCGTTACTTTGAATGTAAGTAGATATACCCTTGAAGATGCATTTATTTCGCAGCTCTATGGATCAGAGGAATCTACAGCATTGAAAGATGTCTGGATGTGTTGCAATTGCGAAAAATGTATCATGTCATGCCCTCAAGATGGAGAACCTGCTGAAGTATTTATCAATTTGAAACAATTATCATATCAGAGAGGATTAGCTCCAGATTCTGTTTATGCTTTAGCAAAACAAGTCTTAAATACGGGTATTGCGTATGAAACTGGTGCTAAAGTTAATGCTGACAGGAAAAAAATGGGCTTAAAAGAATTATCTGCAAATGAGAATGTAAGTAAAGAATTAAGAATAATTGCAGAAAGAACTGCTTTTAAAACGGAGGTTGCTTAAATTATGACTAAATATCTATTTTTTAAAGGGTGTACTATACCAGCTAAGTTACCAAATGTGGAAAAACTTGCTTTAGATATTCTTCCTGAAATAGGGATCGAGCTGCAGGAAGAAGAACAGTTTTCTTGTTGTCCAGATCCAGTTCAGCTTGAAGGGGCAAATCATTATTTCTGGTTAGCTGTTGCTGCAAGAAATTTAGCAATTGCCGAGGAGAAAGGTTTGGACATTATGACGCTTTGTAACGGTTGTTTAAATACTTTAGCAGTAACTAACGCAAAATTACAAAAGAGTGCAGAATTAAAAGCTGCTGTAAATAATGTATTAAAGGAAATAGGTAAAGAGTATAAAGGTACCGTTAAGGTTAAACATCTAATGCAGGTAATTAAGGAAGATCTAGGATATGAGAATTTAAAGAGTAAAGTTAAAAAGCCTTTACATGGTTTAAAAGTTGCTAGTCATCCTGGGTGCCATTTACTGATGCCCGATGAGATTCTTAAATACGATGACCCCACTGATCCACAAGAATACGATAAATTTGTTTCAGCG
This sequence comes from Promethearchaeota archaeon, assembly GCA_013375475.1. Classification (GTDB taxonomy): domain Archaea; phylum Asgardarchaeota; class Lokiarchaeia; order Sigyniarchaeales; family SOKP01; genus SOKP01. The sequence continues at coordinate 6,109 of JABXKD010000079.1, read as the reverse complement.
TTGGGAGCAACCGCAGTCGATTATATAACTAAGGTGGATTGCTGTGGTGTTTCATTAAATTTAGTTGGTGATAAAGAAGCTAATAATAAATGTATTGCAAATAAACTACTCGATATAAAAAATCATACTGGAGCACAAATTTTAAGTACTGGATGTCCTTTTTGCTTTACACAATTTGATATGGGACAGATTATGGCATCGAGGGATTATCCTGAACTCAAAGATTCTAAAATTCCTGTACTATACGCGATTGAATTGTTAGGATTAGCCATGGGTAAGAGTTTGGATGAAATTGGATATAAAACACATAGAATTAAACCAGAAATAAAAGTATGGGAGGTAATGTAAAGTGGAGAAAGTAAAAACGACTTGTGTGTATTGTGGTACAGGTTGCCAAATATATTTAAAAGTTCAGGATGGAAAAATTGTTGATACCAAACCAGTCCGAGATGGATTTAATCCAGGACTAGGAAAATTGTGTATCAAAGGGTGGAATGTCCATGAATTCATCCATCATCCGGATAGGCTTACTGAACCCATGATCAGAAAAAATGGAACGTTAGTAGAAGTAAGTTGGGATGAAGCGATAAAATACATTGCTGAGAACTTTAAAAAGATAATGGAGGAAAATCCCGGAAATAAGAGGGTACTCGGATGTTTAAGTTCTGCAAAATGCACAAATGAAGAAAATTATGTTATGCAAAAATTTGCTAGAACCGTATTCAAAACTAATACTGTAGATCACTGTGCAAGGCTATGTCATTCTTCCACAGTTGCTGGATTAGCTGCTGCTTTTGGATCTGGTGCCATGACTAATTCCATTGATGAAATTGCAGATGCTGATGTTATTTTCATTACTGGATCTAATACTAATGAACAACATCCCCTCATAGGAAAAAGAATATTAACCGCTTTATCTAAAGGCGCAAAACTCATAGTCGCAGATCCTCGTACCATTCCTTTATCTGAATTAGCAACAGATTATGATGGTATTGAGATGAACCAGAGACCTGGAACGGATGTAGCACTTATGAATGGCATGATGAATGTTATTATAAACGAAAATCTTTATGATAAAGAATTTATTGACAATCACTGTGAGAATTTTGAAGAATTTAAAGAAGAAGTCATGAAAATGACTCCAGAGAAAGCAGCTGAAATAACTGGTGTCAAAAAAGAAAAGATTATTGATGCAGCAAGACTTATTGGAAACGGAAAAGCAGTATCCTTGATATATTCGATGGGAATAACACAGCACACTACAGGTGTAGACAATGTTAAAAGCACTGCAAATCTTCAGATGTTATGCGGAAATATGGGAAAATGGGGTACGGGTGTCAATCCTTTACGGGGACAACAAAATGTTCAAGGTGCGTGTGATCTTGGAGCATTATCGAATGTATTTTCTGGTTATCAAAAGGTTATTGAGGCTGATAAACGTGAAAAGATGGCAAAAGAATGGGGGATTGATGTAAATGAAATGGATGATAAAGTTGGTCTCACCGTTACTGAGATAATAAATGAAGCCTGTGATGATAATTTAAAAGGATTGTACATAATGGGAGAAAATCCCATGATGAGCGATCCCGACATTAATCATGTAAGAAAAGGCTTAAAAAAGGTATTCCTCGTTGTTCAAGATATTTTTCCAACCCCTACAACAGAATTAGCTGATGTAGTATTGCCCGCTGCTTCTTTTGCTGAAACGGATGGAACTTTTACCAGTACTGAAAGAAGAATTCAATTAATAAGACAAGTAATTCCTCCTGTAGGAAATTCTAAGCATGATTGGGAAATTATTGGCTTAATTGCGAAAGCTATGGGTTATGATGGACTGTTATATTCCCATCCAAAAGAAATTCTTTCCGAGATTAATAGAGTAACCCCCATATATTGCGGAATTACCTGGGAACGATTGAATGCTACTGATACGGGGTTCCAATGGCCTTGTCCAGATGAAAACCACCCTGGAACTATATTTTTACATAAAGATGGTAAATTTTCCCGGGGTAAAGGACATTTCCATGCGATACCCTTTAAGGAACCTGTAGAATTACCTGATGCAGATTATCCCATGATTCTCTCAACTGGAAGAATGTTATGGCATTACCATACAGGAACCATGAGCAGAAGATCTGCGACCTTAAATGCAAGGGTTCCCGAAGGATATGTTGAGATTTCACCAGATGACGCAGTTAAAATGAGCATAGTAGATGGTCAGAAAGTGAAAGTAAAATCACGCCGAGGGGAAATAACCATTAAAGCAAAAGTAACTGATCGTGTGAAAAAAGGACTTATCTTTATCCCTTTCCACTTTGAAGAAGCTCCTGCGAATATCCTGACAATTAATGCTGTTGATCCCGTCGCAAAAATCCCAGAATATAAAGTATGTGCAGCTAGAATTGAAAAATTATAATTTTCTTTTTTTTTTTAAGAAAAATTTTTTTTACTAATTATTTTGACCCTTTTTTTAACAGCAACCTTTACATTCATTTTTAATAAATGCTGCGCAATCTTTACATTTATATCCGCAAGAATTAGTATTATTAATATCTTCATCCTCACTGAAAGAAATATGAAGAGGTAAAAATTGAGGAAATTTAAAATCTGATATTAAAATAATTTTTGAATGTAATACTCCTTCTTTATTAGATGGTCCACATAATTTTAACTTACTATTTAAGTCTTGGTTACTATTTCCAAAGAAACCTATCATCAAATTAAAACTACTTACTATTTCTGCAACTAAAAAAACATATGGACAAGATCTATAAGCTTTAATTATTTTCGAAATGAATTCAAAATTTTTGACCTCAAGAAGTATGATACAAGCTTTAAATTTCATCGCTTCAAGGTTAAAATTTCCTTGAATCTTTAATATTCCAGATTTATTTAATTTAGAGACTCTTTTTTTAATTCCTGAATTGCTCAATGCTATTTCTTTTGACATTTGAGTTAGACTTAGACGACCGTCATCTATTAACATTTCCAGAATTTTTCTATCAATTAGATCAAATTTAAATTTCATATATATACCCCTAAAATGGACATAAAAGATTAACGACTTATATTGAAAAGATATTAATTTTAACTAATTAAATAATAATTAGATTAATTTTAAACTATTTTATTTTAATTAATTAACTTTATTGACAAATTGAGGATTTTATTTGCTCTTTTTTTAGAAGTTAGAATAACTTTTGACCTTATTATCTTTAATCGATAAAAATTCGTTATTAAAGTATAAATTACTCAATATTTAAACAGAATAATATTTATTTTGAGACTTTTTTGAGGAGATACTAAATATACACTTTTAATTTTCGAGAAAATGATATTCACCATAATAATACCATATTTTAAAAATTGATAAATAATTAGAGCCTTCCTTTAATAAATTGTAAAAAAATTCTACAAAAGCAGAAGTTTTTTTATAAAATTACGACTAAATAAACACAACTAATTTTATTTCAAATTAGCATAAATATAAAAAAAAACCAAAAATTTGATGAAAAATGGTAAAAGTAGCTTTTATGCAAAATAGCGATTGTTGGGGTTGTCATCAATCCTTATTGAATGCACATTTAGGATTGTTGCCAATCCTCCCAGCGCTTGATATTGTATATTGGCCAGCAGTTGTAGATTTCAAACACGATTCACTAGTAGCTCGACCTGACGGGGACATTCTTGTAGGCTTCGTGGAAGGTAGTTTAAGAACAAACGCGGATGTAGAAAACGCTAAGCTCATGAGGGCTAAATGCCAACTAATAATTGCTTTTGGCAGTTGTTCTTGCTATGGTAACGTCCACGGATTAGCTAATGAGTGGGATATACAAGAGAGCATCAAACGCAAGTTCGAACAAGCAGAGTCCATTACTAACGAATCACCACACGAACCTAAAGAACATATGCCCGGATTCACTAGTAAAATCGTTCCATTGGACGAAGTTATTAACGTTGATGTATATATGGCGGGATGCCCTCCGAAACCAGAAGCAATCATAAGCTCAGTTCAATTCCTACTTGGTCAAAAGCCACAGCCAATGGCAGATTTATCATTCTGTAACGATTGCTCTTTAAATAACGAAAACTGTTTATTAGAAAAATATGAATTATGTTTTGGTCCGATTACTAGCATGGGTTGTACGCTAAAGTGTACTGATAAAGGTGACCCCTGCGTTGGATGTCTCGGTCCAGCAAAAACAGTTTCTGTAAGAGCAGAAAAACTGAAAAATATGACGCAGAACATTGACCAGCTAAGTACTGGAGATAAAAAGAACTTACACGAATTCTTAACGCTGTTTTTAAACGTTCCTCTCATGTCTGGATTTGACCTCGCAGGAGATATACTAAAACAAGTCCGACGAACGGGAGAACCTAAAACAACCCTAGCTAACGTACCTTCTGATACAGGTGATATATATGGTAATATTATGAGATTTCTGAAGAGTCATAGAGAATTTATAAAGATCTCAACCGTGTGTGATCAATGCGACCTTCAAATTGGAAGCAAATCACAAATGACAAAAGTGAAACGGGATTACGAAGGACTCCCAAACATGAATGACTGCTTAATAGAACAAGGTTATTTGTGTGCAGGTCCGATTACAAGAGCGGGATGTGGAGGTATGTGTATGAGAGTTAACGCACCATGTTCTGGCTGCTTTGGTCAAACAGCTTGGGGAGTAAACCAAGCTGAACGCTTTGCTGATTTAGTAACGAAGGGCTTTAATGTAGCTTTATCAAAAGAAGAATTACTTGCCCAGATGAAGGACAAGCTCGGCTTTAGCGAAAAGTTTACGTTAGCCACAAACAAAAATTATAGGTAGGTGGAAAAAAGATGGCAAAAGAAATAACAGTAGAACCAGTCACTCGATTAGAGGGACATGGTGGATTAAGAATCGTCATCGGAGACGATGGCAAGGTAAAGGATGCTCAGTTCAATATCGCTTCTACAAGATTCTTTGAAAAGTTTCTTGAAGGGCGATATTGCGAACACATACCTAGAATCACGCCTAGAATCTGCGGAATTTGTCCAATCCCTCATCATTTAACTCCTACTAAGGCTGTTGAAGATGCTTGGGGAGTTACAATCCCAGAACCAGCTCGAAAATTACGAATTTTGCTACAAAATGCGAAACAATATTCCAGCCACGCATTACATTTTTACGCATTAGCGGCCCCAGATTTCTTACTTGGTCCTTTTGCAGATCCTGCGTTACGGAACGTTGTCCACGTAATTAGCAAAATGCCTAATGTTGGAGCAATGGCTTTGAAGATGATGGACTTCGGTCAGAAACTTTGCGCGGATATTGGAGGAAAATCAGTTCACCCTATCTCTGCGATCGTTGGGGGAATGAAAAAACCTATGTCTGAAGCCTCTCGGGATAAATTCTTAGCACAGATCAACGAACAAGTCGAATTTACAAAGAAAACTGTTGAAATCGGATTAAAAGTGGTTGAAGACTATTGGGATGTCGTAGCTAACGTAGGAGTTGTCCCTACATATTATTTGGGCATGACTAATAAAGGAGTTCATGATATCTACGAAGGAGATCTTCGAATTGTAACACCTGATGGTGAGAAAATAGATTACGACGTTCATAACTATTTAGATGCCTTAGGTGAGCATATTCCAGAACACTCGTACGCAACGCATATGTATTATAAGCCTGCAGGGTATCCTGAGGGCATCTATCGTGCTAATACTTTAGCAATGATAAATTGTGCTGATAAAATGGCAACTCCTCTAGCCGATGAGGCATTACAAGCTATGAGGGCTAAAGTTGGACCAATCTCCCATCACACATTTGCGTATCATTGGGCTCGATTAATCGAATTAGTTGAGTCTGTAGAAGTGATTGCAACTCTCTTACAAGATCCTGACATTCTAAATCCTGATTGTAAGACTTTAGATGTGCAACCAAGAGAAGGAAATGGTGTAGGTATGACAGAAGCTCCACGAGGGACTTTGTTATATCACATATGGTCTGATGCTGAAGGAATTTGTACGAAAGCGAATCTCTTAGTAGCGACGAATCACAACATTGCTGGTATTGAAAAGACATTATTGCATGTTGCCAAACAAGTGTTTGAAGATAAGGCATTA
>JABXKD010000078.1 GCA_013375475.1 Promethearchaeota archaeon | reverse complement strand
TTATTTCCATTATTTGCCGGTCTTTGCACGGTAATTGCAATTTTAGCTCCAACAGCTCATTTTGGCTATTCTGGTATAACTTGGGATTGGTGGATGTGGGATCTCGTAACTATGGGAGTATCCGGATATCCACCTATTAGTGCATTTATTTCTGACACGGATTTCGTTATACCTTCGATAGTTTCTACTAGCGCGCTCCTTCTTAGTATAGTTAATTTATTCATTTTATCTGGTTCGACCAAAAAAAGAAACTTAGACACGAAAGAATTTATAGTAATGTCAGTTGTTAGCGCGGTTTTAACAATAGGCATTGTTATTTATTACATGGTTTCCGTAGATATCGCGTTTTATGATGGAATGACAGTAGAAGGTGAGATATTTCCAGCGGGATATCATTTTTGGGAAGCATTTGACGTAGGTCTTGGTATTATCTTATCTTTCATTAGTGCAATCGTATCATTTATAGGAGTCGGGGTATTTCGATACTATTCAAATCAAAAATTATTTCGTGTCTCACCAAATACGGATGTTGCTACAAGATATGTGTCAACAAAAACGGATGTCGCCACTAAATATATCCCCGTTTCAACCCCGATGGGAGTTCGAAATTATTGTCCTGAGTGTGGACACAAAAATTTGCGAACTGACGCTAAATTCTGTACTAAATGTGGTTTTCAACTTTAATTTTTCTTCATTTATTTTTTGAATAGGATTAAATAATTGAATTTCTATCTCATTGTTGACCAGATTTACAATAGGTATTTTATATTAAGAATTCAAAATTAAAATTTTCTTTGGTGCTAATCAGTTTAATGCTATTGGTTTCTTTTAGACCAGCATTAGCTCTTAACCAATATTCAGTTGATCCAGGAGCATAATTTAGATGGGATGCTACAAAATATTTTTTTATGAAAGATGGATTAGGACTTGGAAATAATCTTGAGTATACTCACACTTATTTTTTAGAGTTCGATTTTACCAATTGGGCTTGAGTTTCTGGGATGGAATATTTGAATGGAACAGTAAATAACAATGGAACTATATATGATGGCGAAATTAGTCACCTTTATTATTACTTTGGTACTCCCGGACAAAGTTGGGTAACAGAAATAATCGATATTCCTGGTCCTGCTCCTGTCCATGTTTACTTAGTCTGTAACACTGAGATTGACCAAACAACACAACCCGATTTACAATATCTTGAAGATAATTTTTGGATTACTGTAGGAGAGGCTCCAACAAATAATTTTTCATTAACTGGAAACTACAATGACGGAAGCGCGACTTGGCATTACACTGGAAACATCAGGTTTAATTCTGATAAAGTTTTAAGTTATCTTTTTGACGAGCTAGTAGCAATAAATAATTCTAATGCTGTGACTCTGTCTATCGAACGATATATTTGGAGTCTCACCTATACTCCGGGAACTCCAACATCCCCTAATGGTGATGCAATTCCGGGATTTTCATTTTTTGCCATAATAACAGTGATTAGCTTAGGAATTGGTATAATAAAGAAGAAAAAAACCATTAAGATATTAAAATAGACTCAAACTGACAAATTATAATCTATTTTTTACTATTTTTTATTATTTGAATTTATATAACATATTAGGTAGATATTAAGGATGGGTACTAAAATTTATATTATAACATCCCTTTTTTAAGCAGTAATAATTGTCTAATAAATTCATTTTGTTCCATGAAAGGGTTAAAGAAGAGAAGGGAATTTAAAAGTTCTCTTGAAGATTTACTAAAGGAGATTATGGATGATATCGACGGAGTAAAAGCTGCGCAGCTTACGGCGGATACTGGTCAGCCTCTTGCTTCTGTTCTACCATCAAATGCTGATGACATGCGATTTGGAGCAATGACGGCAGCGCTCTGTTCGTTAAGTGAACGGGCAATTGAGGAAATGGGATTAGGCGAATTTGAACAGTCTTATATTCAGGCCAAAAAAGGATATTTATTGGTGTTACATGCAGGTGAAGACCAAGTTTTAACTGTATCAACAACTAACGAAGTTAAACTTGGACCAATTTTATACAAACATTACAAGCATCTCGAGGATGGCGACGAAATAGTAAGTAGCCAAGCTCATTCATGAAAAAAGCTGTTTTTGCTAAACTTTCTTATCTTCTATATCAATACCTAATTCTCTTAATTTATCTCGGATCACATCGCTTAGATCGTAGATTTTTTTCTCTCTTAGTTTAACTCGTATCTCAACTATTAAATTTAAAAGGCTTTTAATAAGTTTTTCTTTCTCGTCGGCGCCTTCTTTTAAAAATGGCTTAGATCTTGATTTAAGAAAAGGAAATATTCCAAAAATCGATTCACTGAACATTATTAAATCATAGAATTTATCCTTAAACTCTTGGTTAATTTTCAAATTGTCTTGTAAAAGTGCTTTATTTATCTCTCTAAATAGCGTTAACAACTCCGCTAAAGCTATAGGAGTATCAAAATCATCGTCCATCGCTTCAATCATTTTTTCCTTAGCTTCTGTGATTTTAACGATTAAACTATCGAGTTGTTTTGATTTTGCATCGCTAAATTCTGTATCGTTTACTTTTTTAATTGTGTTTAATAACCTATTGTAGGTTTTTTTTGCGGGCTCTAAGCTTTCAGGAGTGTAATTGTTAGAGCTTCTATAATGGCTTGATATTAAGTACCAGCGAATAACCATAGGATCGTATTCCTTAGCAATATCAGCAACAGTGAAAAAATTTTCAAGGCTTTTGGACATTTTCTCGTTATTTACATTGACATAACCGTTATGTAAGAAATATTTAGTAAAATCCTTTCCGGAATATGATTCAGATTGCGCTATTTCGTTTCTATGGTGTGGAAATTTCAGATCTTGACCTCCCCCGTGGATGTCAATAGTTTCTCCTAAGAAATTTAGAATCATAACAGAACATTCTATATGCCAACCAGGTCGACCTTTGCCCCATGGACTATCCCAATAAGGTTCTCCTTCTTTCATTTTTTTCCATAAGGCAAAGTCTCTAACATCGAGCTTGTCTTCTCCAAAAGCAGTGTCCTGATCAGTTACATAATCGTCTTCTTCTTCGCTTTCTTTTTGCTGATCTTTAACTCTCTGAAGAATAGAATTGTATTTAGGGAAAGATTGGACTGAAAAATACACCGAACCATTTCGTTCGTAGGCGTTCCCCTTTGCTATTAATTCTTGAGTGAATTTGATTATAAGATCCATCACTTCTGTCGCGCGGGGATTATATGTGTCTTTTTCTACATTCAACATTTGCATGACTTCCTCGTACTCTTCTATGTATTGTTCGCTTAAAGTCCTAAAATCTACGTCATTTTCTTGAGACGCCTTTATTATTTTATCGTCGATATCAGTATAATTTTTCGCTATAGTAACTTCGTATCCTTTAAACTTTAGATATCTATGAATTAAATCAAATGCAACAGCAGACTTTGCATGACCGAGGTGTGGCGAACCATAGACTGTCACACCACAAACATACATTTTAACTTTCCCGGGTTCTAATGTTTCAAATTCTTCTTTTTTGAACGTTAGACTATTGTATACTTTCATGATTATTATGACACCTTTATTAAGCGTATAATTATTAAGAAAATGTGATTAAGAGCCAGCGGAGGGATTTGCACCCTCGATGCTGAAAGCAACGGCTCTGCAGGCCGCCTCCTTAACTACTCGGATACGCTGGCAGGGTATTTTAGATTATCCTTATTATAATTATTCTATTTTTAATAAATTACTATTTATTAATTAAAAAGTAGATTATGCTAAAAATTTGTTGTTAATGGAATAAAAATGTTTGTTCTAACCCTATAATCAAAATCGTCTAAAGAAAATTTTTTAGTTAGAGGCAAAACATTTTCCACAACATTGACCCTTTGAGGTTAAACCACAATTATCGAAATTAAAATCGAATGATAAAACAAAATCGTTTATTACATCGGTAATGACATCCATATACACTTCTGATATATTAGGATCTTTTCTAAAATGATGGTTTACTATTTCATCAAGATGAGCGAGTTTATCGCTGACAACTAGAATACTAAGATTAGATGTACCACTTAAACGAAATGCGTTTAACATGTAAGGACAACTTTTAACTAATTTTATTGTATCATCAGGTTTTAAAGTTTGCACCTCTACCCGGGCAAGTATTAAATCCATAGTTTTAACATTTATTCCAGCTTGGAACTTTAAGACTCCCGATTTTTCAAGCTTACGAATCCTCATACCGATTGTAGGCTGACTTCGATTAACTTTCTTAGCGATTTCGGTATGGGTCAACATTGGCTGTTTTTGAATTATCTCGATTATATTCCGGTCTATTTCATCGATTTCAAATACTTTACTTTCCATAAGAATTGGTGAAAAATTATTATTTATATATATTCATTAATAACGATATGGCGATATATAAATATTACGGTGAATTTATATTTTAAAATTAATATTTAATAATTAATTAAAATTAGATTTATAAGCGATTAAACCCAATAATCCCAAAATACAGCAGAATAGAATTTATGAGTGAACTTAAAAAAGACGTCGTCGAGTTTTTAAAAGCTCTCGCCGACCAAACTCGATTAGATATATTAGATTTACTATATAACGAGAAGAAAACTTCTTCTGAGATTCAATTAGTCTTGAATAAATCTCAATCTACAATTTCTCAACATCTAAAGGTTTTAACTAATATGGCCTTCATTATTTTTGAAAGGATTAACAATACAAAATATTATGAAATCAAAAATAGAGAAATATTTAAACTACTAATTGACATTAAATCCTTTGTTGATGCTATAAACAAAGAAAGGCTTAAAACTATGAGTAATGAAGATATAATAGACACTCTCCTTTAGTTTATATGAATTACGACTTAATATCTAAATTATGCAAGAAAAGGAATCTAAAAACACGAAAAAAATAGTTATAATGGGTTTAGACAACAGTGGTAAAACATCTATTGTGCTATGTCTAAAAGGAGTGAAAAATCTTTCTTCATTTAGCTCTATAAAACCAACAAGAGGATTTGAAATCAACAATTTTCACACTTTAGGCTCTGAATTTAATATATGGGATTTTGGAGGCCAAGCACAATTTCGAGAAGATTATTTTAAGAATTTTAAAAATCACATTAAAGGAGCGAGTAAACTCATTTATGTTATTGATATTCAAGATAGAGAGCGATATGATCTTTCCCTAGAGTATCTACATAGAATTATTATGTTACTAATAAAAGTGAAGGTTAACCTTGATTTTTCATTATTCTTACATAAATTTGATCCTGACATAGAAATCATAAAAAATGAGATTAAGGAAGAAGTAATCCAAGTATTAATAAAACAGATAGAAGACTTAATTCCACCCGACTTTCCCTATCAAATTTATAAAACATCTATATACACCGTTTTTCAAAAAATGCTTATATGAATAACAAGAAAAGGAATTGATATAGACTGCTAACTCAAAATCCAGAATCAAAGGAATCGAAACTTCAGCGGGAGATTGTCGAATATATTATTTTAGGAATAGGATTATTGCTCACAACCTTACTAAGCACCTATAGTTATTTACTTTTTCATTCTGTTATCGAAGTAATAAGTATTGTTATTTCCGGGGGGATTTTTTTTATTGGTTGGAACTCACGAAAGTACATGAATAGTTCCTTTTTCCTAATTATTGGGATTTCATTTCTTTTCATAAGCGTGATAGATTTACTTCACACATTAACTTACTCTGGAATGGGTATTTTACTTGAATTCGATGCGAATCTTCCTACCCAATTATGGGTTGCGGCAAGATATTGGCAATCCATTTCATATCTTCTTGCCTTATTTGCGATAAATAAGAAGATTAACGCGACTTACTTGATGGTGGGAGAGTTAATTATTATCACAGTTCTATTAATTACTATTTTTTACGGTATTTTTCCGACGAGTTACATAGTAGGTATAGGGCTTACGCCTTTTAAAATTATAAGTGAATATATAATAATTTTAATTCTTTTAGCTTCGGCAATAATTTTATACAAATTTCGAAGCGAATTTAATAGAAAGATATTTCATTTAATTAGTATTTCCCTCAACATTACAATCATTTCAGAACTGGCATTCACGTTCTATGTGAGCGTATTCGACTTTTCAAATTTTATAGGTCATATTTTTAAAATAATCGCATTTTTCTTCATATATAAGGCAATAATCGAAAAGGGATTAGAAGATCCTTTTGGTTTGCTACTTAGGAAGTTAAAGTTAAGCGATGAATCGTTACGACGAAAAGCTGACGACTTAGAACTATCCTATTCTGAATTTAGCCAAATGTTTAATGCTTCTGCACCGCTGAGAGTAATTAGTAAAGATTGTGAGATTATACGTGTAAATAAGACATATTTAAATCTTTTTAAGTTATCTATTGAGGAAATATTAGGTAGGAAATGCTACGATCCTGATTTAAAGCATCTTGGGCACCAATGTAATACTGATTTGTGTTCAATGAAACAAATCGAAAAGGGTAAAGATTATTTTGAATATGAGTTGATTACGAAAATAGATGACAACACTAAAATCGTAACGCTTGTGAGATCTGTTCCTTATAGAAATATTAAAGGGGAATTCGTAGGGATAATTCAAAACTTCACAAACCTTACTAAGCGTAGTAAATTGGAAACTGCGATGAAAAACTCTGAAGAGAAATATCGTAATTTAGTTGAGGATTCATTGGAGGGTATCTGGGTAATTAACGGTGATGCTAACACAACTTTTGTTAATCTAAGCATGGCAGATATGTTTGGTTACAAGATCGATGAAATGATGGGAAAAAGTCTGTATAAATTTATGGACGAGGATGGGAAAGATTTAGCAGAAATCAACTTTGAAAGGCGTAAGCAGGGGATAAAGGAGGACCACGAGTTTGAATTTATTCACAAATCTGGAAGAAAAATATCTACGAAAATAAGAACATCTCCAATATACGATGAAACTGGAAAGTTTAGCGGAGCTATGGCTTTTGTAACTGATGATACTGAACAGAAAATTGGACGAGAAAAAATTGCTGATATGGCAAGGTTTTACACTGAGAATCCTTACCCTGTGTTAAGATTAAGTAAGAAATATGTTCTTTTAGCAAACAGAGCTAGCCAAACATTATTTAGGATAGGGGAAGGTAGTAGAATACCAGAAATACTTGTAAAATCCGTTGAGGAGGCATTTTCTAAGGATAAGAATTCAGAAATAGAAATAAAGATAAAAGATCGAATTTACACTCTATTTTTTGTACCATTTATAGGAAAAGGTTATATGAATATTTACGGTATGGATATAACAGCTAGAAAAGAAGTACAAGATAGATTGGAGCGATTTGTTTCTACTGTTTCTCACGAACTTAGAACGCCAGTAAGTGTTTTAACATTGTCAATGGAATTTTTAGAGAACCATAGCGATAAATTAACTCCAGAAGTAAACAAAAAATTAAGAGAGGGAATCTCAAGAAATATTTCTCTTCTAAAAGACTTGATAGAAGATATTTTAACTCTTTCAAGAATTGATGAAGGGAAAGTTAGAATGGAATGGAATGAATACAAACCATTTCTAATTTTTAACGAGATATTGACATTGATGGAACCAGTTGGGAACGAGAAAAATATAACTTTTAATGTAGATGTAAGCGAAGATATCACATTATTCGGAGATAATAAAAAAATTGACCAAATTTTTCGTATTTTTATTGATAACGCTATAAAGTATTCAATGAATATTAATAAAATCGAGATTAAAGCAATTGATCATTACAAAGGTAAATACAATACTGATGCTAGGAATGGAATATTATTCCAAATTAAAGATAACGGAATAGGGATTTCAAAAGATGATATATCGTCCATCTTTGAAAGATTTTTTAGGTCAGAAAAAGTTACTGATATCCCCGGAACTGGCTTAGGATTATCTATTGCGAAAGAATTAATTGAACTTCATTCAGGAGAAGTTTATGTTGAGAGCGAATATGGTAATGGCACAACTTTTTACATTTTCCTTCCGAGAATTGAAAAAAACATAAATATTAACCAAGCCTAATTCTATTGTATTAGAAATTTAAAATAAAATTCAGTTATATTTACCTTGAAACCTCTAATTTTTGTTGTTGAGGATAACCTAGATCTATTGTTTAATTTAAAATTATTATTAAAAACGAACGATTATAAAGCTATAACTGCTAAAAATGGAAAAGAAGCTGTAGAAATTTTATCCCATCTTGAAGAAATCCCCGATATTATTATAAGTGACATCATGATGCCTGAAATGGATGGCTATGAATTTTTTCAAGCAATTTCTAATAATCCACGCTGGAACCGGATTCCATTTCTTTTTCTTTCTGCCCTTAATACTAATAAAGATATAAGATTTGGGAAATCACTTGGCGCAGACGATTATCTTACTAAACCATTTAACGAGAAAGATTTACTCTCAATATTATCTGGTAAAATCGCTCGAAATAAAAGAGTTAAAGCATTAAACAATATGGTTAATGAAACGCTTTCGTCTGCGAATTTGAAAAAGAGAATACCTATTATTGATCAAAAAGACTTTTTTATCTGTTTATTTTTAGCAACTTGGGACGATAAATTCGGCCCAGAATTAAATAGATATTTCCCTGAGGATAAACCCTTTCCAATACCCTTAGAAGATATTGTAAACCAATTGTTTACGGTAGCAACTTCAATTTATGGGCATGATAAAATAACAAAGCCGGAGGGTGTTTTACTTGACATCAAAAATCTAAATAATCGTGGTTATCTTTTTTTTGATTCTTATCCTGACAAAAAAGAAAGATATGGAGAAAAGCAATATATGATTTCTGTTATTGCTCCGTCAATTAACTATTTTCATACATTAGAAATAAAAGAGATATTTAAGGATCTATCTGAAAAAATTAAAAAAAACATTGATTGGAACATTGAGGAATATTGGAAAAAAATTCACACTTTAATGTTAATAAACCCAATAAAAATTGAATGAATTTTATGAAAATTTGAGTTTTTAGTTAATCCTTGCCACTTATTAACGAAATAAATCAGTTGAGAGATATCTTTCTCCACCGTCGGGTAGTAAAGCTACAAGATTTTCTCCTTCCTCGAAATCTTTTGAGGCCTCGTAAAGAGTCGCCCAAGCACAAGCTCCGGCAGAAATTCCAACAAAGATTCCTTCTAATTTAGCTAATTTTCTAGCTGTTGCGACAGCATCATCATAGTCAATAGTTATGATCTTATCGTATATTTCTGTGTTTAACACATCTGGGATAAAACCTGCTCCTATACCTTGAATTTTATGTGGTCCGGGTTCTCCACCAGATAATATTGCAGAATCCTTAGGTTCCACCCCGTAAATCTTTATTCTTGCTCCCACTCTATTTTTTAAAACTTCACCGACACCAGTTATCGTTCCACCTGTTCCAATTCCCGCCACAAAACCATCTACTTGACCTTCTAAATCGTTAAAAATCTCTTTAGCTGTGGTTCTTCGATGTATTTCCGGATTCGCTACATTTTTAAATTGCTGAGGAATGAAAACTTTACCTTTTTCTTTAGATATTTCTTCTGCTTTTGCAATTGATCCTTTCATACCTCCTTCTTTTGGTGTAAGAATAACCTCAGCACCATAAGCTTGAAGAATCTGTCTTCTTTCTATTGAAACACTTTCTGGCATCGTTAAAATTAAACTATACCCCTTAGAAGCGCAAACCATTGCCAAACCAATTCCAGTGTTTCCTGAGGTTGACTCTACTATAATTGTGTTTTTATCTATAAGGCCATCCTCTTCTGCTTTCTGAATCATATTCAGAGCAATTCTATCTTTAACGCTACCACCAGGATTAAACGATTCTAATTTCACAAAAATATTCGGTTTGATATTTTCAGTAATTCGATTTAATTTGACAAGGGGAGTTTTCCCTATCGTATCTATAATACTATTGTAATAATATTTCATCTCTTTACCTCTTACATATAATTTTTAAATTCCACTTCCATATTCCCCGTAAAAAATTTCAATATCGTCATCTTTATTTTTTTTTATTTCCGGGAATTGATTTTCTAATTCCTTTATTCGTATATCTAATTGCGAAATAGCAATTGAAATTGGATCTGGAAGATCACCATGCCGTAAATCTATTTTCTCTATTTTCTCTCCTTTTTTAGAAACGATTTTTGCTGGTACACCTACGACAACACAGTGTGGAGGAACATCGTTAACTACAACAGAATTAGCGCCTACTCTAACATTATCGCCAATAGTGATAGGTCCTAAGATCTTTGCCCCCGTGCCAACAACTACATTATCACCCAGAGTCGGGTGTCTCTTTTTTTGCTCTAATCTAGTACCTCCTAAAACTACGCCCGCATAAAGTGTAACATTGTTGCCAATTTCAGCTGTTTCACCAATTACAACACCCGCCCCATGATCAATAAAAAATTCGTTTCCAATTTCAGCTCCCGGATGTATTTCAATAGCAGTTAATTGTCTTGCTATATCAGATATATATCTTGGAATATATGGAACACCTAACTTCCAAAAGAAATGAGCTATGCGGTATAGAAGTACAGCTTTAATACCAGGATAACTCGTCAACACCTCGATTAGGGTATGGGCCGCAGGGTCTTTATTAAACGCAGCATTTACATCAGAAACGAAGAAATCTACTATCCCTTGAAGATATTGGTTTATAGCATCATAATTTAATTCATCCGTTTTAAAATCTAATTTTAGCGTGCATTCCATACATTGACCATGATTTATTTTTGATTTTAAACCCATTTTTTTTCCGCAAGACAAGCACCTAACGAAATCATCCGTTTCCATTAAATCATCTCTAATTGTTTTATTTGGAAATTTTCACTCTAATCAAAATAAATAAGTTCCGATATTAAATAATGCTTGTAATAATAAAATATTAGTGTAATCAAGAAGAAAAACTATAATAATAAAACTCAAAAATTTACTAAATATATAAATAAAAGTTTCTTCACTTGACTATTAGAGTGAATTAACTAAGTTTCGAGCTATTCAATAATAGTTATTACGTGTGTGGTATATTAGATGATTTCCGACGATGACGAACAAGAAAAGGGCAAGTCTCAATTTGAAATTTTCATGGAAATTGTTAACGACCTAGTAATTATTATTGATCAGAATGAACACTTTAACATTAACCTTATAAACAGATGTTCATTATTGAATAAATTAGGGTATTCTGATAGGGAATTAACCGGAAAACCCTTTATGCAACTTATCGCCTTAGATGATATTAAAAGAGTAAGTAAATTTCTAAAAAAAGGAGTAGAGACATTTGGGAGTTTTCAAGAACTAAAGCTCTCTTCAGTCAAAAATGAACCTATTTGGGCAGAGATTAAAGCTAGGAAATTTACCGATGAAAATGATAGTAAACAAATCTTACTTATTCTAAAAGATATCTCAAAACAAAAGAAAATCGAAGTAAACCTTAAAGATACTGAGGATCGGTTCAAAAAAATAACAGAAACAATCCCCGAAATCCGTTTTTGGAAGTTATTTAACCCAAAAAAATACGAAGAAGCTTTACAGAGTTCCTACGAAATGCTCCAAATGGTAATGGAAAATATACCTCAATATATAATTTGGAAGGATATTGATCTAAGCTATTTGGGTTGTAATGATAACTATGCTAATCTGATTGAAATCGAGCACCCTGAAAATATAATTGACAAGACGGATGAAGATTTGCTTTGGGATAAAATGCAAATAGGATATAATCGGAAACAAGAAATGAGAGTTATCGAATCAAACGAAGCAGATTTTCATAGCGTTGAAACTTGGCCTCTCAGGAATGGAGAAATAATTTGGATAGATATAAATAGGATTCCCTTACTAAATTCTGACGGTAAAGTCGCGGGTCTTCTGATTACTTTTGAAGATATCACTGAAAGAAAGAATGCTGAAGAAAAATTACGTATGCAACATGAAAGATTGGAACGGATAATGGAAACAAATCCCGCCGGGATTTTGTCTACAGATAAAAGCGGACAAATAATTTTAGTTAATTCACAAGCAGAGAAAGTTTTGCGTTTTACTAAGGAGGAACTATTAAAAAAATTATTTGTTGCGTCAAAATTCAAACTTACAGACACAGAAGGAAATCCTATACCAAGAGACAAATTTCCTTTTCACATAATAATGCGAACGAAAAAGCCATTATTTGATTATCAAGCAACTTTTAACTTTGCTAAGGACGAAAAAATCCGACTTTCGATTAATGGGACTCCACTAATTGGAAGCAACGGGAATATTGAGAATATAATTTTTACTGTAGAAGATATAACAGAAAAAATGTTAACGGAGCAAAAAATTAAAGATTCAGAGGAAAAACTGCGAGATTTATTAGAGACATCAACAATAGGAATTTTAGAAATTGAATTAGAAAAGAATAGTATCTCCTATCTTAATCCTCGGTTATTAGAATTCATAGGATATCAAGATGTTGGCTTAGTTAATAAAAAAATTTTAAACGAGATAATCCATCCGGATGATTTGCAGAGACTATTAAATTCAGAAGAAGGAAAAGAGATCGAATTCAGAATAGTAACCAAGCAAGGAAAGATTAAATGGCTCCAAGGGAAACGCCTAAATCAATACGACGAAAAAAGGAATTTAATAAGTTTTAGGTTGTGGTTAGAAGATGTAAC
This sequence comes from Promethearchaeota archaeon, assembly GCA_013375475.1. Lineage (GTDB taxonomy): Archaea > Asgardarchaeota > Lokiarchaeia > Sigyniarchaeales > SOKP01 > SOKP01. The sequence goes on along the minus strand of JABXKD010000078.1, from coordinate 3,691 downwards.
TGAAAAGAAAATGTACGAAGAATTGATTTATGAGCTCAATATTAATTTCCTCAACTATACAACGGATACTCAGCAAAATATTGAACTCCTCCTTAAGACATGTCTAAAACTACTCAATGGTGAACTTGTTCTTTACATTAATAAAAATATTATTGACGAGGAAGAACAATATAGAGTCATGTCAAATAAAGGAGATGTGAAAATATACGAATCTGAACAATTTAAAAAGGAACTATTCGTGAGCCAAATATTTCACGAAAATCACGACTTTACCCAAGAATTTTACGACATTGATAAAACTGAGTATGCAAAAACTGACCCCTTCATTATGGAGCAAAACATTAAAGCTTGCTATGGTAAATTGATTTTATCGGGAAACGATCTAAACGATTTATTATGCGTGTTGTTTACCGAAAATCCTACAATTTCAAATCAAAATAAATTAGTTCTATTCTTAATCTGCGATGCACTCGAAATTGAACAAAGAAGATGGAGGTCTCAACAACACTTAGAAGAACAAAATAGAATGCTCAGTGAAATTAACAAATTAAAAAGCGATCTATTTTCAAGAACATCACACGAATTAAAAACACCCTTAATATCCATAAAGGGATTCACAGAGTTGTTATTAAAACTGCATTCTGACAAATTAGACGAAGATGTCATCTCAATTTTGGAAGAAATCAAAAATGGCAGTAAGCGTCTCGAGGATTACATCAACTCACTTTTAGAAAGCTCGCAACTAGAACAAGGTCGGCTAATATTAAGAAAGGAAAGGGAAGATCTAACGTTCTTAATAAACCATTGCGTAAAAGAATTACAAGGAAAAGCTATTTTGAGAGAGCAGAAAGTTAAGGTAAATATAAAAAATAAAATCTTTACAGTATTTGACAAAGAGAAATTAAGCGAAGTTATCGAAAATTTATTAATCAACGCCATAAAATACACCCCCATAGGAGGGCAAATCACAATAGATTCTAAACAAAAAGATGGACATTATATCATATCAATAAAAGATACTGGTATCGGATTGACACAGAAGGAGATTTCTCAACTCTTTAGGCAATTTGGAAAAATTGAACGATACGGGCAAGGGTGGGATGTAGGCATTGAAGGAACAGGGCTAGGATTGTACATTTCAAAAGAATTAATGACCCTTCATGGAGGGAAAATTTGGGCGGAGTCAGAAGGCCGAAACAAAGGAAGCACATTTTTCTTTTCTTTACCAATAATAAAAAATTAAATGATGGACTCCACATTTTTTATAACTGCCACTTTCTTTCTTAATTTAGTAAAAAGAGAATAATTATTGCTAGAAAAAATCAATATTTTCTGTAGGTGTTGCTTATTAATAACAACGAAAACGGGGGAGGATTCGAAAAAGTAGAGGTTGTAAAGAGATATTTCTACAGAATTTTTACAGTCTTATCTAAAGATGTAAGAGAACAGTTAATGAGTCTAAATCTTCCAAAAGATGAGTTGAAAGAAGTAAAGAAAGAATTAGCCTTTTTATCAGAAGATAAACAAAAAGAATTCTTAACAGAACTTGCTAAAGATAATAAATAAGAAACTATATTCTTCTTGTTCTATTTACAGTTTATTTTTATTAAAAAATACTTTTTTAATTCTTACTTTTTAGATGAACGCCTTTCTATTCTAATTTTGGTTATAGATAAAAGCTTAATTTGATATTTATTTCTAAGTGCCTTATAAAAATATTCGATATATCAAATAGCAAATATTAGTAATTTCTTTATTATATATTCATAATAACTTTTTTTAAGAAAAGTACCTTTACAAACATAAGATTATCAATTGAGTTGTTTGATCAAACACATTTATTGAAAACTTAGTTTTTTACATTTTATTAAATCTATTTGAAAATGGAAAGTGGGATTTGAATTAACCATGAGTGAAAACGTAGAAAAATACATAAAAAGGAAGGTCTATAAGTCCACGAGTTCCATGATATCCCAAAAATTTGTTGACGCTGGTTTAGAGAAGCTTAGGGCGTGTATAAATTGTGGAACATGCACGGGCTCTTGTCCATCGGGTAGGCGCACAGCATATAGAACGCGCTCAGTTCTTCGACGAGCATTGACAGGAGATGAATCAGTTTTAGAAGATATCGATATTTGGCTTTGTAGTACCTGCTATACTTGTTATGAGCGATGTCCACGAGACATTCCTGTAACTGATATGATTATAAAGCTTAGAAATATCGCTGTGGAAGAAGGACATATTTTAGACGCTCATTTTGTATTAGCAAATAAAATATTTTACGAAACTGGACATGGAGTACCTGCCAACGGAGAAGCGAATAAGAAATGGCGAGATTTAAGGGTATCTTATGGATTACCACCATTACCACCAACTGTCCATATGCATCCTGAAGCTGTCAAAGAATGTCAAGAATTAATGAAATCTATTGGTTTTAGAGATTTGTTGGATAAAGTCGAAAAAATAAAGGAAGCTGAAAAAGCTGAAGCTGAAAAAGACAAAGAAGAGGAAAAATAAGGTGATATATAAGAATGAGTGAAGAAAGTAAATGGAAATATGGATTTTTTCTTGGTTGTGTAGCCCCTAATCGTTATCCCATGATTGAATCGTCTATTAGGGCAGTATTTGATCATTTAGGTGCTGAAATTCTTGAATTAGAAGGAGCATCTTGTTGCCCCGCGCCAGGCGTTTTTAGAGCGTTCCACATTCCTACGTGGTTAGTTATCGCTGCTCGAAATATAACAATAGCTGAAGAATTGGGAGTTGATATTATAACGGGGTGTAATGGATGTTATGGTACGCTCAGAGACGCGTGGGTTGAGTTAGAACACGAACACGAATTAAAGAAAATGGTAAATGAACATCTCGCTAAAGTTGGTAGAGAATTTAAAGGTTCAATTGAACCGAAGCACGTCGTTCAAGTGTTGTATCAAGATATGGGTTTAGAGTACTTACGAGGTTTTGTAAAACATAAATTTAAGGATTTGAAAGTGGCAGTGCATTATGGATGTCACATTGTTAAACCAAGCGATAAAAGACCTTGGGCGGGAGAATGCGAAGACCCAACGTTTCTCGATGAAATTGTTGAGATAACGGGTGCTAAAAGCGTTGATTATAAAGACAAGCTCCAATGTTGCGGAGCAGGTGGCGCAGTAAGAACAGCTGTAAAAGAAGTTTCAGCAGACTTTTCTCGAGAAAAATTGAAAAATATGAGAGATGCAGGCGCCGATATTATAATAGATTGTTGCCCATTTTGTCATTTACAATTAGATTTAGGCCAAATGGAGGCCAATGATCTTTATAAAGATATGATTGGTGAACCGTATAAAATCCCGGTAATTTACATTACACAGCTGTTAGGTCTATCATTTGGAATTGATCCTAATCTTTTAGGATTGGTAAAAAATCACGATTTAAAAGGAGTTTCTCCTTTCATACCTATAGCACCGTTTTTAGAAAAAGTTAAATCGCAATTAACATAAGAGGATTGCAAAATTGACAGAAGCAGATAAAGAGTTAAATATTACGGGTAATGAAAAACCCAAGATTGGAGTTTATATATGCCATTGTGGTGTGAACATCGGTGGTGTTGTATCCGTACCCGATTTAGTGGAGAATGCTAAAACCCTGCCAGATGTGACTGTAGGTCGAGAATATAAATTCTTCTGTTCTGATGTTGGACAGAAGATGA
>JABXKD010000077.1:5000-15000 GCA_013375475.1 Promethearchaeota archaeon | reverse complement strand
GGACTAGTTGAAATCCACGTTAACCAAAGTTTTTCTTTAGTATCTGGTAAATTTATGAATGGATATTGAAAAACCGAAAAATCTTTATTTTTAATCCGTAAGCCAATTATATTCCAATCCGTTTGATAATAATCAATTCCATTATATTTTGCTGGAGAATTTACGAAAATTGTCTTTCGTTTAATTTCATTACCATCAACATTCAAAATTGAAAGATCAGAATAAAATTGTGTAATTGTTGTTTGTTTAGTATAGGTAATCCAAAAATCATTTATTCGTATCGAAACTTTCGGAATCAAAGTAAATTGCCCATTATTTAAAACATTTTGAATATGAAACGTTTCTGTTTTAGGTATAATCTCTTGAGCTTTAAATCCACTTACCGAACCAATAATTGCTCCGATTAATATTATAATCATACTAAAATGGACAATAATAGGCGCTATTCGTCCAATTAAACCCTTATAACAATAAATGATATTTTTTTGTTGAAAGATAGAATAGTTATTTTCTTTTATTTTAAATAATATTTGTGAAAAAGAAAGATGTTGTAAGTTCGTTGAAATATTTAATCGACAAAATTGCTGAGTTGTTCGGAAAAATTGACATCTGCGAGCAATTTTTAAAGACGGAAATTGTTGTAATAAAGTACAAGTTAACAAGCTTAGTCCAAATAAGAAAATAAGAGTAATAAACCACCATGTTTTATAAATATGATCAAATCCAAATCGAAGAATGATATCCCATGATAAAAACCCAAAAACTCGATTCGTTAAAGGGTAATTTAATTTATAAGTTTCAATGGATTGGTCTTGCTCAATAACGGTTCCAATTACACTTAAAGCGGCAATCATTAATAAAATAAAGATAGCAAATCTTAAATCAGCTATTGATTTAAAAACATTTTGTTTCATAAAAATTTTAATTGATAGAAATAGATTTTGAAGAAGCGAGGCGAATTCGGCCAGATACTGCCCAATTTTTTAGCTTTAATGTTTGATTATTTTCTAACTGTGAAAGAGGTATTAATTGTGTTAATGCTAAACAAATATCTTCAGTTGTAAATTCTCTTTTTTCATAAAAAGCGTGATACATAGCTTCGATAATACTTTGACGAATTTCTGCACCTGAAAATGCTTCAGAAAGTTGCGCTAATTTTGAATAATCAAAAGATTCCCAACGATTGGGTCGAAATTCTTGAATATGAATTTTGAAAATTTGTTCTCGCTCTTGCTTTTGCGGTAAATCTAAAAAAAAAATTTCGTCGAATCGACCTTTTCGAATAATTTCTAATGGCAAAAGATCTACATTATTTGCTGTTGCAACTACAAAAACTGGCTTTGTTTTTTCTGATAACCAACTTATAAACGTTGCTAATACACGATTACTAGTACCGCTATCTCCTGTACTAGTAGTATTACTAAAAGCTTTATCAATTTCATCAATCCACAAAATACAGGGCGAAATTGTTTCTGCTACTTCAATCATTTGTCGAAGACGAGATTCAGATTCACCAACAATTCCTCCAAAAAGTTTTCCAACATCTAATTTTAATAAGGGCAATTGCCATTCAGTAGCAATAGCTTTAGCAGTTAAAGATTTTCCAGTTCCTTGAATTCCGACAAGTAATAATCCACGTGGAGTTGGCAATCCGTAATTTGATGCTTGAATACCGAAAGAGGTTTTTCGTTTTTTTAACCAATTTTTTAAATTATCAACCCCACCAATTTTAGAAATTGTTTCATTTGCTGACCAATATTCTAAAATTTCTGTTTGACTGATAATCTGTTTTTTTTCATTTAATAAAAGTTTTATGCTATTTTCATCAATTGTTTTATAAGTTGCAATAATTTTTGATAACACACGTCTAATACGTTCAAGAGATAAACCTTGGCATGCTCTTGTTAAACTTTCTAAGACTTGTTGATCAATTTCAATATTTAATGACTCAATCAATCGTTTTAATTCATAATTAATTTCACTTTCAATGGGCAATTGAAATTGTAAAATTGTAATTAAATCATATAATTCTTTTGGAATATTTAATTCTGATCCAATAATAATTATTGTTTTTGGTTGAAGTTTTAGAATTCTACTTATATTTTTTAATTTTCTTGAAATGGAAACATCTGTTAAAAATCTATTAAAATCTTTTAATAAAAATACAGCAGGTGTTTGGGCGGTTAACCGTTCAACAAGTTCAAGTGCTTGTACTGGATTTCGTTTTGCAAACCCTTCGTTATTTGGGTTATTTGTATAGCCATCTATAAAATCCCAACTATAAATACTTCTATTCAAACTTGTTTTAATATATTTGCGAATAATATACTCTACGCGGTCTTCTTCAATTGTATTAATATAAATTATTGGATACCTAGCTTTTAATAAGAGTGTTAATTCATCGGTAAATTTCATAAAATCGTTCGATCAAAATTCTATTTAATAAATTACTATTATATTAATTTTACATAAAAAAATTGTTTATTATTAGAGTAAACAAAACTGATTAACTCTAATAATTTATTAAATTAACTTGGAATAGCTAAATTTTTTCGACCTTTTTTTCTTCGATTTCGTATTATTTTTCTTCCTTGAGCTGTTGCCATACGAGCACGAAAGCCCGACACTTTTAAAATAGAAGTACGAGTTTTATTTGATAGAGTACGTTTTGTCATAAATATGTTTATTTTTTTTTAATAAAAACGAATTTAACCTTTATAAAATAAAGGAATGTAAAAAATCACGAATTAATAAATGTCTTATTGTTATGTTTCGATTTTGAAATAAATTATACGCCTCTTCTTTAAATTCAAATAATGGATTGCGTTGTCCATAACTTCTCCATCCTACCGCATCGCGTAACAATGCAATTTTTTGTAGATGTTCTTTCCAAGCAATATCTGTATAATAAAGAATAATTGTACGTTCAAAAGATCCAATTAAACCAATTTGACATATTTCAAATTCTAGGACTTTTGCTTCATAGGATAACCAAAATTCTTGAAATAAGTAAGTTTTTAATTCAAATGGGTCTAAGGTATTTAAATTATCATTTAAACTTACGAATCTTGTTTTAAACAACTCTTCAATTAGAGAACTATTTTTTGTAACCTTAGGATCTTTCAATAAATTTATAATATCTTTAATAACTTGCTCGCCATAAGCTAAAATTGTTTCCCGAAAAGATTGACTTTCTAAAAGTTTTCTTCGTTCATAATAGACTATATTACGTTGTTTATTTAATATATCATCATAATCGAATAAGTATTTTCTTCCATCATAATCTCTTTCTTCTACTCGTTTCTGAGCAGCATCTAAACTTTTAGTTAGTAAATTTGATTCTAAGGGTAGATCATCTAAAAGTTGATTTTGCATAAAGTTTTGAAGTTTTGAACTTCCAAAATTTCGAAATAAAGAATCTTCTAAACTTAAAAAAAATCTAGAGGTTCCTGGATCCCCTTGACGTCCACATCTCCCACGCAATTGATTATCTATGCGACGAGAATTATTTCGCTCGGTACCAATAATATAAAGTCCACCTAAATTTTTAACAATTTTATTGTTAATATTTTGATTTTTTTTCTCAAATTTTTCTAGTTCACTGAGTAAAAATTTAATTGAACATTGATAAGGGATCTTAGGAATTCGAATTTGGTCAATTTCATTTAGCAATTTTAGAATTCCAGTTGATGATAAACTTAAGAATTTAGAATCGTTAAGTAATGAATTTAAAACACTTAAAAATTTTTGTGAAGTAAACTTAATACCTTTTGTTAAAGGAAAAGTATTATTTAAATTTGTTGAATTACTTTGGTTTTTATAAGAAACTAAAATATTATAAAGTTGTTTTCGAACTTTAAATGTAATATTTCCACCTAAAATAATATCTGTTCCACGACCTGCCATATTTGTTGCGATTGTAATACTTCCGATTTCTCCTGCTTGTGCAACAATTTCTGATTCTCGTTTTACATTTTCTGGTTTTGCATTTAATAATTGGTATGATAGTTGATATTCTTTTAATAAATCTGCTAACATTTCAGAATTTTCAACAGTTGTTGTTCCAATTAAAATCGGTTGTTTTGTTTTTGCAATAGATTTACATTCCCGTGCAATAGCTGTCCATTTTGTTAAACTATCTTTATAAACAAAATCAGGTAAATCTTTACGAAGGTTTGGTCGAGCTGTTGGTATTTCTTCTACAGGTAAGTTATAAATCTTTTCAAACTCTACTTCAGAAGTTTTAGCCGTTCCCGTCATACCTGATAGTTTAGGATATAATAAGAAAAAATTTTGATAAGTAATTGATGCCGCTGTTTCTGTATTTTGTCTAATCGGAACTCCTTCTTTTGCCTCAACAGCTTGATGTAAACCTTCATTCCATCTTCTATCTGGCATAATCCGGCCCGTAAATTCATCAACAATAATAATTTGATTGTTTTGAACAATATAATGGACATTTCGGAAAAATAAAGCAGTTGCTTTAATAGCACTTAAAATATACGGAATCCACGGATCATTAGGATTATATAAATCTTCAACTTGTAAAATTTTTTCAATTTGAGCTGTTCCTTGCTCAGTTAAAATTATATTTCTATTTTTTTCATCTACTTTAAAATGAACATTAACCTCTAAATATTCAGCAACTTCTGCTGCAACAATGTATTTATCAATACAAGTTTCTACCGCTTGGGAAATAATTAATGGAACTTGTGCTTCATCAATAAAGATTGAATCAACTTCATCTACAATACAATAATTAAATGGTGGTAGAACAACTTGATTCAAATTTGATGCCATATTATCACGTAGATAATCAAAAGCTAATTCATTATTTGTTACATAAGTAATATCAGCTTTATAATTTTGTTGTCGTTCTAAAAAGGCCATATCTTCTTGAATTAAACCTGTGTCTAACCCTAAAAATCGATAGATTTGTCCCATTGAAATTTGGTCACGACTTGCTAAATAATCATTTACCGTAACAATATGAACACCTTTATTTGTTAAAGCATTTAAATAAGCCGGTAAAGTTGCAACTAATGTTTTTCCTTCACCAGTTCGCATTTCACTAATTTTTCCACTATTTAAAACTAAGCCTCCAATTAATTGAACATCGAAATGACGAAGACCTAAAGTTCGTAAACTTGCTTCTCTTGTAATTGCAAAAGACTCGGCAATTAATGAGTTTAAATCTTCTTCTTCTTGGTACTGTTTTTTTAATTGAAATGTTTTATTTCTTAGTTCTATATCAGTTAATATTTTTAAATTATTTTCTAGAGCATTAATTTGATTAATTAATGCTTGATATTGATTTGTGACTGAATTTTTAATAAATGGATTTTTTAGCATTTTGAAAAATTTATAAAGTTCTACTAAGTAATAATATTTACTCGTTTATGTTGAGCATCTTTATAATCAAATTTTACAGTCCCATCAACTAATGCAAATAGAGTAAAATCTTTTCCATATCCAACATTAGAACCAGGCCTAAATTTCATTCCTCTTTGACGGATTAAAATACTCCCCGCTTTTACTCTTTCACCTCCAAATCTTTTAACACCTAAGCGTTTTGCATTTGAATCACGACCATTCTTTGTACTCCCTGCACCTTTTTTATGTGCCATTTTTGTATTCCTTAAGTATTAATTAATATTTATTTCTTCAATAAGAACTCGAGTTAAATCTTGGCGATGTCCTTGTTTTTTACGAGTTTTTTTCTTAGGACGCATTTTATAAACAATAGTTTTACGACTGCGTAAATGTTCTAAAATTTTTCCTTTAACTTTTACACTTTCTAAATAAGGTTTTCCGATTAAAAGTTCTCCATCATTATTAACTAGTAAAACCCTGTTTAATGTAATTTCTTTTCCAAGTTCTGTTGGAATACGATTTAAATCGTAATATTTTCCTGTTTCAATCCAAAATTGTCTTCCACTAATTTCTACAATTGCGTATTTCATAATTTAGAAGATTTTCTCTTTTTATAAGATAATATTACAAAATAAATTTTACTTAAGTCAACTTAAATTAGAACAGGATAAATTTATAAATTTTTAAGTAACCACAGTTCGTTATAAAAAAAGTCAAAAGCTTTAGATCGATGAGAATCGGTATTTGTAATAATTGATAATGTTCGGGTTATTTTAATATTTTCAATTGTTATAATTTCAACTGTTTTTAATTCAATTTCTTTTTCTATTGCTGATGATGAGACAAAAGCAGCTCCTAAGCCAAGACTTACGGCTGTCTTTATAGCTTCAATGGAATTTAGTTCCATAATTACATTAAATTGTTTAGTTTGAATATTATTTTGAATCAAAATATTATCAATAAATTTATGGATTGTAGAATTCGAATTTAATGTTATAAAATTTAAATGATAAAGATCTTTTTTACTAATTTTCTTTCTTTTCTTTTTTGCAAATGGATGTGACTTGGGAATTATCAAAATTAGTTCGTCTTCAACAAAATCTTCAATTTCTAAATTTTTTTTTAAACCATTAGGAATATCGCCGCCTACAATAGCAATATCAATAATTCGATCGGCAACTTTTTTTGCAATAATTCTAGTTGAATCAATATCAATATTTAAAGTAATTTGTGGGTAACTTTGAGCAAATAAAGTTAAAACACGAGGCATTAAATATGCCCCTATAGTTTGACTTGCACCAACTTTTAAATTTCCTCGTTCACCATCTTTTAAATCATTTAAAGCTCGACAACTTTCTTCACATAAGGCAAGTATTCGTTCAGAATATTGAAGAAAAACATTACCCGCTTCAGTTAAAGATATTTTATTACCAGTTCGATTTAATAACAAAATTCCTAAACGATTTTCTAAAGTTTTAATTTGTTTACTTAATGAAGGTTGGGAAACAAATAAAATTTCAGCGGCTTGCGTAAAACTTTTTTCCGAAGCAATAGCTTTAAAAATACGTAATTGTTGTAGAGTAAATGGAAGAACCATATAACAAATATTCAAGAAGTTAATTAGAGAATTTTTTAAATGCGGATGGAGAGACTCGAACTCTCAAAACAAAAGTTACTAGGACCTAAATCTAGCGCGTCTACCAATTTCGCCACATCCGCTAATCTTATTTTATTAATAACTACATAGATATAGTTTAAATGACGAATTAAGTTTGAAATATTATCCAGAAATTAAAATTTATTTATCATTAATACTAAGAAAATTTCAAATTTTCTTAATATATTTTTAAATTTATACCAAGAAAATTTCAAAGTTATTCATCAACGTAAAGACGATATACAAAACTAGTAGTTTTACCTCGTAATATTGATTTCGCTAATGATAAAGACTTTTGTGCGGATTTTGCTGCTTTTCTTTTCCAATTAGCTTTACGACTATTCTTTTTTGCTTTTGATGTCCGTTTTTTAGGTACAGCCATGATTTTTGTTTATCTTTATTTAAGATAGCTTTTTAATTTAAATTTATTGTACAAAATAGAGTTTAATTTGTCCAGATTTGTTAATATTAGGTTTAAGAAATCTATTAAAAATTAAATGTAATGAAAATAACTTTAAAATGAGCTAAAAAAATTTGTAAATCTTTTAAAAAAATAATTACAAGACTATTTTTGTTTTTTCTAGCCTTGTAATTATTTTTTAACGTGATAAACGTTGAAGTTGTTGAATTGCTAAACGACCAATATTAAATAAAGCCCATGATGCTGCTACTAAAACAGGCGCAGCAATTACTAGTAAACGAGTATCCATAACTGATAATCCTCTAGAAATGTTAAAAATTTAAATACAGAAAATAATGTTAATGACTAGTATTATACCTAATATTATATATAAAACTTAAAATATTTTTTAAGAATAATTTTTTTACATTGAATAAAAAATTCCGTGAAATAACTACTATATCAATTATTTTGATATTATTATTTTTTTAAAACTTTGGCATTGAACTATCTTCCCAGGAGGTCCCCCCCCAAGTATTGTCGTCGATTTATAACGTTTCACAACTGAGTTCGAGATGGATCAGTGTGGTTCCGCTCAGTACACTAAAAACACCAAAGCAAAAAATCTTTAAGATATTTTTTATACCTTAAAGATTTTTAAAATTCAAGTCCTCGGTCTATTAGGACATCTCAGCACATACATTACTGTACTTACACTTAATGCCTATCAAACGGTTAGTCTTACCGTGACCTTACTCACTTACGTGATGAGAATACTTATCTTGAGGTGGGCTTCCCACTTAGATGCTTTCAGCGGTTATCCACTCCATACATAGCTACCCAGCGTTTACCGTTGGCACGATAACTGGTACACCAGAGGTATGTCCTTCTCGGTCCTCTCGTACTAAAGAAGGCTCCTCTCAATATTCTAACGCCTACACCGGATATGGACCGAACTGTCTCACGACGTTCTGAACCCAGCTCGCGTACCGCTTTCATGGGCGAACAGCCCAACCCTTGGGACGTACTACCGCCCCAGGATGCGATGAGCCGACATCGAGGTGCCAAACCTCCCCGTCGATGTGAACTCTTGGGGGAGATCAGCCTGTTATCCCTAGAGTAACTTTTATCCGTTGAGTGACGGCCTTTCCACTCAGTACCGTCAGATCACTAAGACCGACTTTCGTCCCTGCTCGACTTGTAGGTCTCACAGTCAAGCTTCCTTATGCCTTTACACTCTAGATACGATTTCTAACCGTTCAGAGGAAACCTTTGTACGCCTCCGTTACCGTTTAGGAGGCGACCGCCCCAGTCAAACTGCCCGCCTGAAACTGTTCTTTGACCAGATAATGATTCAAAGTTAGAAATCTAACATTACAAGAGTGGTATCTCACTGATGGCTCCAATAATCCCACAAGATTATAATCAACGCCTCCCACCTATACTGCGCGAATAAAGTCCAATTTCAATTTCAAGTTACAGTAAAGCTTCATAGGGTCTTTCTGTCCTGGTGCAGGTAGTCCGCATCTTCACAGACAAGTCTATTTCACCGAGCCCCTCTCCGAGACAGTATCCAAATCATTACGCCTTTCGTGCGGGTCGGAACTTACCCGACAAGGAATTTCGCTACCTTAGGACCGTTATAGTTACGGCCGCCGTTCACCAGGGCTTCAGTTATCAGCTTCGCAATTGCTAACCAACTTCTTTAACCTTCTGGCACTGGGCAGGCGTCAGCCCCCATACATCGTCTTACGACTTAGCGGAGACCTGTGTTTTTGATAAACAGTTGCTTGGATCTTGTTATTGCAACCTTACGAATAAGGCACTCCTTCTCCCGAAGTTACGGAGTTATTTTGCCGAGTTCCTTAGAGAGAGTTATCTCGCGCCCCTTAGTATACTCTACCTACCCACCTGTGTCGGTTATGGTACAGGCGTTTTTTATCTATGACAGTGCAAGCTTTTCTTGGAAGTATGACATACACTACTTCGACGCCTTAGCGTCTCGTATTCACGTCTCAACTCAAAGCGTTTTCGCCGCTTCTCAACATCTCGAACGTTTAAACCGGTAAAACCAATATCCGGCTAGCTTAGCCTTCTCCGTCCCTCGATATCAATAAAAAACGGTACGGGAATATTAACCCGTTGTCCATCGACTACGCTTTTCAGCCTCGCCTTAGGTCCTGACTTACCCTCCGCGGACGAGCCTTCCGGAGGAAACCTTGGGTTTTCGGGGTATAGGATTCTCACCTATATTTTCGTTACTCAAGCCGACATTCTCACTTCTGCTTCGTCCATATCCGCTTACGCTAATACTTCGACCTACAACAGAACGCTCCCCTACCGATATATAAATATATACCGCACAGTTTCGGCAAATTACTTAGTCCCATACATTTTCGGCGCAGGTTTACTCGATCAGTGAGCTATTACGCACTCTTTAAAGGATTGCTGCTTCTAAGCAAACCTCCTGATTGTTTATGCACTCCCACCTCCTTTACCACTTAGTAATTATTTAAGGGCCTTAACTGGTGCTCTGGGCTGTTTCCCTCTTGACAATGGAGCTTATCCCC
>JABXKD010000076.1 GCA_013375475.1 Promethearchaeota archaeon | reverse complement strand
ATTCGTCTGAAACTACGATATCTTGTTTTCCAACCAACATAGGAATTAGTCCCGAATTGACTGCAAATCCTGTTTGACATAGAATAGAAGCCTCAACTTCCTTAAAGTCAGCGAATCTATTTTGGAACTCTTTTGTTAAGTCAAAACTACCGGCAATAACTGGAACCGCTCCTGCTCCAGCACCGTATTTCTTTGTCGCATCTATTGCTGCTTGTATAATCTTAGGATGAGTCGCAAGTCCGAGGTAGTTGTTCGTATTGAGCATCAATACTTTCTTTCCATCAACAGTAGAGTGAGGTTTCGAGCCTTCTTCTAAGTATCGAATAATCCATTCAAGATTGGCGTTTCTTAATTCAGTCATATCCTCCTTAAGAAACGCTACTGGATCTCTTTTCATCATATCACCTTATTTTTTTTGAAATATGTGTTTAAATTATTAGATCAAGTGAAGATAGAAATATTAGTTTTACCTATAATAAATCTAATTAAAAGGGGTTAAAAGTGGGAGAAAAATGGATAAAGCTTTTTTATATAGGTGAATTATGAATGTCATTATATTTACTCAGAATTATGAACATAAAAAGTGATGAATATGGGTAGAAAAATACTTGTAATAGGTTCAGCAGGACAGATAGGCTCTGAACTGGTTCCTGCGTTAAGACAAAAATACGGTGGAGAAAATGTTATAGCTACTGGGAGGAAAACGCCACTTCCGGAGCTTATTAAAGATTCGGGACCAGTTATCTATTTGGACGCTTTAGATAAGGATTCATTAGCAAAAGTGATTTTTGAGTATGAAATTGATACTATTTTTCACATGGCTTCAATCTTATCAGCGACAGGGGAGAAAATGCCACAAACAGCATGGGATATAAATCTAAACGGTTTAATTAATGTTTTGGAGGTTGCGAGGAGTTACAAAATTGACAGAGTTATTTGGCCTAGTTCAATTGCTGCTTTTGGTCCTACAACCCCCCGGGAGAACACACCTAACATTACAGTGTTGCAACCGACTACGATGTATGGGATTACGAAAGTAGCTGGAGAACTTCTTGCAGAATATTATTATAATAAGTATAACCTTGATATAAGATCTATGAGATTACCGGGAATTATAAGTAGTGAAACCTTACCAGGAGGCGGAACCACAGATTACGCCGTAGAGATTTTTTACGAAGCCATAAAAAATAAAAATTACACTTGCTTTCTAAGGGAAGATACTGTGTTGCCCATGCTATACATGCCAGATTGCAATAAGTGTATGATCGATCTTTTAGAAGCAGATAATTCAAATTTAAAACGTCGCGTTTACAATCTAACGGGGATAAGTTTTTCCGCTGGCGAGATAGCAGCTGAAGTTAAGAAGCATATTCCTGAGTTTAAAATTGAGTATAAACCAGACTTTAGACAAGCAATAGCCGATTCTTGGCCTAAAACGATCGATGATTCTCTCGCTCGAGAAGAGTGGGGTTGGAACCCAGAGTACAATCTTGAGGCTATGACGAAAGATATGATCGAAATATTAAGTAAAAGACTATAAAAGTTAAAAAATCATAAATCCTATTTTCTTATAGATAATCTTATGAAGATTGTATTTCACAAAAGATACTACAATTCAAGTTATGAAAGGGACCCCGCAGCAGCTCCTGGGCGTCTAGAGGGTATAGTGGAGATATTGTCAAATAACTCTGAATTCGAATTCATCGAACCGAAACCAGCTACAACTGAGGATATACTAAGAGCTCATACTGAAAGGCATTATAGCTATATTAAACGCAATCCTTTATTGTTTGAACTTGCGTCACTTGCGGCCGGAGGAGCAATTTTAGCAGCAGAAGAAGCTTATAACGGTAATCCTACTTTCGCAGTAATTAGACCCCCAGGACATCATGCCTCAGCGGACTCGTGTTGGGGTTTCTGCTACTTTAACAATATAAGTGTAAGTCTGCTAAAATTATTTTCTGAGGGTAAAATTAAATCAGCGTTCATACTCGATTTCGATTTACACACGGGGGATGGAAACATTAATATCTTAACATTTCGAGACGATGATTTTCAAGTTAACATCCTAAATCCTGAAGCGAGTGGAAGAACTAACTACATCAAAGAAGTACAAAACTACTTAGAAGAATTAGATAATATTGATATCTTTGTAGCCTCAGCCGGTTTTGATCAAGGGATTGAAGATTGGGGACATCTTTTACATCCTGAAGATTATCGAGAATTAGGTAATTTAATGAAAATATACTCTGAGAGGTTATGCCAGGGAAGAAGATATGCGCTTTTAGAGGGGGGCTATAATCATGAAGTCTTACCTAAAAATGTGAATTCTTTCTGTCAAGGATTTAAATAAAAATTTTGTTATTCTGTAATATTCTATATACCCTTAAAGTAATCTAGTACTTTTTTTACGCAGAAATACGAGCTCTGTGACTTGTGAATGTCACAAGCACTTGTAATATCACCTAAAACGATGTGTTTTGCCCCTAATTTAATATATTTTTCTAATTTCTCAATGATGTCATCGGGTGTTCCATTTAAATAATAATCTTTACACATTTTCAATGAGATTTTATCATATGCCCTCAATAACGTCTCTTTATCATATTTAGTAGGAATATAATCAACAAGTCCGTTAAAATCATCTCCTAGTGGATGTGAAATCCCGTGACTCTGAAAAAAATCGCGAGAAGCAGTGAGTAGTTCATTCTTAGAAAGAGGTGTTTCGAGCAATTTATCGCATTCATCCTTATTTTCGTCTGTTATTACCGATAGCATAATTCCTGGGGTGATCTCATTTATATTACGCCCTTTACTTTTAGCATGAGTTTGAATATTTTCCAAACTCTCCTTGTACTTTTCCAAGCTAAGATTAAACGGTAACCAACCGTCTCCTAATTTTGCGGTTAATTCTAACATTTTAGGACCATGAGCACCAACCCATATAGGGGGAGCTTTTTTCTTTCTATAAGGCGTTAGGGAAAGAACGGCATCATCTAATTTCCAGAAATTTCCCTCGAAACTCACTTTTTTATCGTTTTTCCATAAAAGTCTTATGATTTTGATCGATTCCTCTAGTCTACTTACAGGCTTCTCCCATTTAATCCCATATGGTGTTATATTTTCTCTTTCTCCAAGTCCAATTCCAAGAATTATCCTTCCTTTTGAAATATGATCTAGCGTTATGATTAAGTGAGCTAGTAAAGCCGGATGATGACGGAAAGTCTCAGTAACTCCAGTTCCTATACTTACATTTTTAGTGTTATGGGCTATTATTGCCATTACAGGAAATACATTGAAAACATCGTGTGGATTTTTGAGAAACGATGCTACATTCACAATGTCCGGAGTCCAGATTGCATCTGGATACCACCACATAATATGATCAGGTACCCACAAAGAATCGAAGCCATCTTTTTCGTAAGCTTTTGTCATTCTTATGGTGTTTTCAAAAGGCGGAATATACAAATCAGTTATTCCTATCTTAAGATTGCTAATATCCATAATTATAAATCCATCTGTATTAATTGATAATTAAATTTCTTTTAAGACGGATTAAAATTTAAAGATTTACAAAAATGTGAGAAATCAATCTAAATAAAAATTATTTCAATAATGATTTAATAATCTTAATCGCTACAATTTCTTATATCCTTTAAAACTCAATAACAGTTAAAAAAGTGTGATAAGGTTTTATAAAAATGCCGCAACAGATAGAGAGAGTTACAGCTCAATGAAATTTAGAGATCTACATCATTGATTACTGTTTTCTTTTCTTTAGTCTTACAGCTTTTTATTCCTAATTTTCTTGAAACTTTAAGCTCCATGATCTTATGATTAAAAATTTAGTTAAAGTAATATATTATTTTTAATTAAAAATTCTTGATCTTTAGAATAGATCGAGGTTCTAATATTTGAAAAATCCTATTATTCAGACTTTTGGGCTAACTAAAACTTTTAAAGATGTTGTAGCAGTCAATAATTTAAATTTAAAGGTTACTGGGGGTATTTACGGCCTTCTAGGACCGAATGGAGCTGGAAAAACCACTACAATAAAAATGATGATTGGTTCATTGTTTCCAACAGAAGGGCGTATAGAGCTATTTGGAAATGATATTAATGGGAAAGATACGATGGATATCCACAAACGAATTGGATATGTCCCTGAACATCCAACCTATTTCCTGTCTATGACAGCAGAAAGGCTTCTTACCTATATTGGTTCGATTTTTCAGATGCCGATTCAAGAAACAAAGAGACGAATTAACGATCTTCTTCGGCTTGTGGATTTATCTGACGCGAGATCACGTATTATAGCAAAATATTCTGCTGGAATGAAACAAAGAATAGGTATAGCTCAAGCTCTCATGAATGATCCTGAACTACTAATTTTGGATGAAATTACATCGAATTTGGATCCCGTTGGTCGAAATCAAATTATTGAGCTTCTTAAGGATCTCAAAAAGGGGGGTAAAACTATTTTCATTTCCACCCACATTTTACCTGAGATTCAAAAAATGAATGCTGATTCTATTGCCATTATTAATCATGGTCGTCTTATAATGGAGGGAAGTATCGATGAGTTAAATGAGGAACTGAAAACTCAAGTAATTATAATCAGCCCTAATCATAAATTATTCCGTGAAGGTCTTTCTTCTATTGTATCAAATATTACTGAAGAAGGAGATTCACTTATACTTAATACTGAGAAATCTGATAAAATTTGGCAAGTAGTTGCGAACATTTCCCTTCAAAATAATATCACTATTAAGGAATTTCGAACTACTGGATTAGATATTGAACAAATATTTATGAAAGCGCTTGACTCTGAACAGCTTGGGGGGATTGTAAAATGATTGAAGTTTGTCAGAAACTAAAAAAGTTTAAAATTCCCATCTTGATCCTTTGTTTGTTCCTTGTAGGTAGTTTTATCCTCCAATACTCAATATTACTTGACAAAAACTTAGAAAATCTGGCACAAGACTTTTCTATTCCTCATCAAAATGGAATTACTTATTCCAGTGGAAATATTCTAATTGAAAACCAAACGGTTCAGGACGATATTATTATAAAGTTCACCGCAAGTGTTAGTATAGTGAACTCTACACTACAAGGTAGCATCTACATGTTCAATATTGGGGGGCTGTTTGTACTTCAAAGTTCGAACATTACACAAAATGTGGTTATGTCAGATATTTCAACTTTATTTGTAGAAAATTCAACAATTGGAGGTTCTATTGAATGTCGAGACGATACATCTATGGAATTATTTGATTGCCACACCCCAACCACAACAGTTTGGAAATTTGATTCAGCTAACATAATTTTAAATGGTAGTAATCTCGCCACACTCAATGAATTTGGAATTGCAGGGATGATTCACATTATTAATTCTCAGATTAGTCTAGTATCGTTGAATGGATTGCCATCCTCACGTACCTATATTACGAATTCTAATATCCTTTTTTTAAATGATCTAGTGGTACCATTAAATGCTATTACCGGGCCATATAGATTTAGTGTACTGACCTTCAATATTAGTTATTCTACTTCCGAGAGGATTATTAATCTAACTTGGGTAGGATGGGATAGCCCTATTATAGATGGTTATCTCAACATTACATTTGAAATTTACTTAGATAACCAATTTTACGCTGAAATTAATGGTTCTGGTTATTACGATCTATATTCCAGCAGTTATCAGGTACACATTCCAGACCCAGGAAAACATAATGTATCAATTGTTTCCATTGACAGTAGAGGTAATAGGTATACTTCAACTATTATTATTGAACAAATCAGCTATCCCCCATTTCAATGGATTCCTTTCTTTATAACCATTGTGGTAATCGCAGGTTTGATCACAGGAACGATAATTTGGGTAAAAAAAAAGCAAAATCGTGGTTATTTTAGTTCAGTTGGGACAATTTTTAAAACCGAATTAGTTGCAGGTAAGAAAAAACTTCTTATTCTGGCTATAACGAGCGCTACTCCGGGGATAATATTATTTTTTTCCTTTATGGTAATAACAAGTTTGGTAGGATCGATTGCGATTGATGGTATCAGGGACTTGATTTCTATGATCCTAAGTATTTATATCTTATATTTTGGGCTAATCTTTAGTATCAGTGTAGGAGCGGGTTCAGTTGCTAACGCAAAAAAGAATGGAACATTATCATGGTTTTTTAGTAAACCAGTGAGACGTTGGGAATTTCTTTGGGGAAAAATCTTGGCCTTCATGGTAATGATAGTTATTACTATGATTTGTGTTTCAATTTCATTTGTATTAGGATCAATTTTTTACGTCGATCCAATCTATTTTGCAGATATATTATCCATAGGAGGATATATTTTTCTAATCGGTCTTATAGCACTTCTCCCATTGACAGCTATCGTTGTGTTTTCCTCAAGTGTTTTTAAGAAAGTAGGGTTTGCCTACTTCATTCCTATTATCGTTTTTATGGCTTTGCCTTCTATAATCAGTTTTCTTCCAATGTTGGCACGAAGTGAATGGCCGCTGCTATTTTCCTTCACATTCTATTTCGAGCAATTAGGAAAGGTTTGGATCTCTAATATCGGAGGGTTATTTGGTTCGATAGGTAGTTATGGAGGACTTTTAGGAATAGAGATTACTCCTTTAACTCTTACTCCTTCTACGATCATAGTAATAATGGTAAGTTTGACGATAGCATTCTTTAGCCTTGCAACTATAATCTTCCAAAAACAAGACATTCCTTAATCAGATATATTCGCACATTTAAACTGAAAAGGAGAAAGAAAAATTAATCTTAAGATTCGAATTTTAAAAATAATAACTACTTTATTTTATAGAACGACTCTTCAAACTCAGCTTTTCCCTTGTATTTTTGTAAAAAGATGATACCTCCAGCATCACTACTTCCTTCTTGAAACATAAGAGGATTAGCCTTTATTCCACATATTTCAAACGCATTTTTAATATCCTCCATAGAAGGCGGACATCCTCTAATAGGTACTAATTCATTGATATTAGGATGATCTTTGTTTTTCTTATACTGACATTGGCCTACGAGAATTGTTTTATTCATGCCAGGCGACGGTTCCATTATTTTACCTGTTAGAAATTCGATACCCCCAAAGGTTTCCCCATTCCATGCATTCTTCAGTAATACCAGTAATAAACCGTTAATCATACTACAGTAAGTACACATAGTAGTGTCATATTCTTTGTATTTTAATCCTTTAAATTGTCTTTTATAAAAAGGAAGTGGTAAATCACCAGATTCATTATAGATGAATTTCCATTCGTGCTGAGAAGCTACACTCTCAATTTTCTCCCCAACAACCTCAATCTCTGATAAACTAGTCGATCGATCTCTATCCTCAGCGGCTTGTACTAAATGCGGTACGTCTGATGGTTCGATACCTAACACTTTCGCCCCTATTATATCAGCCGATAAAATGTCTTTTGAAGCGATTAGTACTTCTGTTTTATGAGCTTTACCATCCATTGACGGACCACGTTCTAAAGTATAAATTCCGTCAATAAGTGTTAAACACGGAGGAATGTTATTTGGAAGCTTTGCAACATTGAAATGAAGGTTTTTAACAGGATCAGCACTATGAAATTTCTTTCGAGACGCAATACTGATAAAGCCTTTAAGATTTTTCATCCCTAAACTTACTACTGCCTGACTATGAGTTTTTAAAACAGGTAAACTAATAATATAATCAGCTTTCAGCGCATCAGAGGCAAAATTTACTAAGAAATCGCACCCCATATCTATTTTCTCATGTGGTCTATCATTAGTATTAATTAGCTTTATACCAAATCGCTCCTTTAGTTTGTTATACCCTAATTTTTTGAAAGCATCTTGAGCAGCCTCTTCACTTCCAAATCCCTCTCCAATAGTTATGTCATCTATTCCCTTTTCTTTTAGAATGGTAATAACATCTTCCATAACCCTAGATGTAGTAATTACGCCCCATTTAGGATGAGGGCCACTACTCCAGTATACAATATTCGGTTTGATGAATATTTTCGCTTCTTTAGGCAAATCTTCAAATAATTTGGATAATTCAACAACTTTACGGACGGATTCTAAAGGTACTTCATATTTTACTATAGCTACAATTGATTTACTCATATGTTCACACTCTCGCTTTTTTAAATAATTATTACTGAATTGAATATTAACTATTTTAAAAATTAATTTGTTTTAGAATTAAGTCCAAAAATTACTTGGTTTACTCTCTTGTTCTTTTTTCCCAATCTTCTTTTAGGATAGCCATAATGATTTCGTCGTAATATTTGCCGTTATGATACCTTGCCTGTCGTTTTCTTCCTTCTTCGACAAATCCAACTTTTTGATACGTCTTATACGCGCGAGTATTAAAATCATATACAGTCAATTCGATCCTATTCATATTTAATGTGTTAAAACCATACTCAATTAACATCTCCATTGCTTCGGCACCGTATCCTTTGCTTTGGTATTCTTTCTCTCCGATTGTAATGCCACAAGAACACGCTCGATTTTTAGGGTTTATATTATGAATGGCACAATTTCCAATGATTTTCTCGGGATCATCTTCATCTAATAGAACTATTGAAAAATGAACAGTATCTTCTCTGTTTTTAAGTGCATTGAACCATTCTTCTTCCCAATCACGAGTCAATGGTTTATACATCATTAAGTATTGCGTTATTTCGGGGTCGTTAAACCATTTTAGAAATTTATCAATGTGTTTCCTATCAAGTGGAGCAAACTTGATACGCTTTCCTTTTAACATACATACTAGGATTTTAGCAAATATTAAAAAATTAACGATTAAAAACAGTTGTTTTTAAAAAATAAAAAGTAGATTAGAAAAATATACCAGATCTACGAGCAAAAAATTTAACGAATTCAAAAGATACGATACAGATAAGCGAAATCAAAAAGCATACCAACCAATCAAAAGCTGTAAGGAACATAAATCTGAAATTTAAACCCCAATCAGCAAGCGTTACTTGGACTCCAGGAATATACATCAACGCGAGAAACACAGCGAATAAGAATCCAATTAGTAAATACATGAACCGAGTGCTATCTTCTTTAATACTTTTAATTAAAGATTTATTAGGCCTTCTAATTTGCAATACTAAAAATGATTCGCAGAAGAATAATGTCACCATTAGCATCGTAAGAGTTTTTGCCTCGTTAGGATATACCCAACCTATATCAACAACATATTCTGGAAATGTTATGTAAGCTTCGCTTAAACCTCCAAAGTTAATATTCTCTGAAAATACCGGATAAAATCCTGTAATTGTCGTGAAATAGACAACAATCATACTTGTTGCTAATAATGCTCCAAATATAGACATAAGAATTAAGGTATTTTTTGCTAAGATTTCTTCTTCATCATGGGGATTTTCTTTCATAACGTCCTTAGAAGTTCTGTCAAACGTGAGGATAAGACCCGGAAAAATGTGTAGAGTAACAGAGAGGAAAATCCATTGAAAATTAAATGCTTCATCCAAAAAATATGGTAGATTAAGTATTACTGATAAGATAAATTGAACGATGCCTTCAAATACATTGATACAAATATAGAAAAACACTACTGCTCTGATACGGGAAAATATTCCACGCCCTTGTTCTATCCCAGTAACGATTGATGTAAAAGAATCATCACTTATAATCATGTCAGAAGCTTCTTTAGAAACATCGGTGCCTTGAATCCCCATTGCGATTCCTACATCTGCCATATTCAGAGCTAAAGCGTCGTTAACTCCATCACCAGTCATTGCTACTACTTGTTTAGCGTCTTGATATTTTTCTATAATATCTTGCTTATGTTCAGGTGATACCCTAGCAAATACCTTTATTTTGCTAAAATCGAAGAAAGATTTTACTTCTTTTATATCTTTTCCCTCTAGTACAACTTCATCCTCCTTTTGAAGGATCCCGATTTGCTTAGCAATAGCGCGAGCCGTTTTAATTGAATCTCCCGTAATCATTACTACATCTACTCCGGCATCGTGACATTCTTCGACGCTTTGTTTTACACCTTCTCGGGGAGGGTCGAGTATAGTTACGAAACCAATATATATCATATCAGACTCGCATAATTCTCTACTTTTTTCGTCTTCTGCCGGAATGGTGTCTAATTTTTTATAACACAAGCTTAAAATTCTAAACCCCTGTTCAGCATAGACATCTGGGATCTCCATTATTTTGTCTTTCATTTCATTATTGAGGTCTAACTCTTGGTCTTTGTATAAAACCTTTTTGCATAACGGCATTAAAATTTCGCTTGCTCCTTTAGTAAAGGAATAGTACTTCCCATCTTGCTTGTAAATTTTAGTCATTCGCTTTACCTTCGAATCAAATGGATACTCTTTTATATATTCGAAATCTTCAAGTAAATAATCCCCCATCCCTTTTTGAAAGAGTACCATTAAAGCTCCTTCAGTTGGAGAACCAATTACATTCCAATTTGGAATTACCCTGCCCGAAACTACAACCTCATTCTTCACTAAAGCCGAATTATTGTTTAAAAATCCTGACGTAAGCAATAATTTAAGCTGTGGAAAATCGTCGATGTGTTTCACCATAACGGAATTCTTTGGATCATCGACTAATATGATATCGCCTTCAGGACTATAACCGCTTCCTGTTACTTTGTATGTTGAGCCATTTGTCCAAACATGCTCAATAGACATCTGATTTTTAGTCAAAGTACCAGTTTTATCAGAACAAACTACACTTACACGACCAAGGCTATCTACTGAGGCTAAATTTCTAATAATTACTCCATGATGAGCCATCGCTAAAACACCAGTTATCAAAATAATTGTTACGAGGAGCGGGATATTAATCGGTAATAAATCCAGAGCGGAATTCAGACTCTTAACCACATCGATCTCACCAGTCACACCCCATAGGATTAATAATATAAAAAGCCAAAAACCAGCAACGATTAAACCAAGCCATTTGCCAAAATTATTCATTTTCTGTCGGATAGGAATGTCTGAAGTTCCAGCGTCTTCTAATCCTTGAGATATCTTACCAATTTCTGTGTCTTTTCCTGTTTTTACGGCGATTGCCGTAGCATTACCAGTTGTGATAAAAGTCCCATAAAATATCATATTATGTCGTTCAGCAATTGAAACACTTTCTTTCCCTAAAGCAGAACTATTTTGATTTTTTCGTACGGGTTCCGATTCCCCAGTAAGACTAGATTCATTAACTTCTAGATTTGACGATTGAACTATCCGAGAATCTGCCGGTACTCGATCTCCTTGCTTTAGAACTAATAGATCTCCTACAACGACATTTTTCGTTTGAATATCTGCTTTTTGACCTTTTCTAATAACAGTTGTAGTAGGCGCGGTCATTTCTCGTAATGCGCTTAATTTTTTAGTAGCTCGATATTGTTGAATAATAGCTACGAAGCAATTAAGAGCTACTATACCTAATGTGACAATAATAAAAACTAAATCTCCGTGGCTGCCTAAAATAGCTGCTAGAAATAATATTAAAGCTCCAACTAGGTATATGACTATAAGCCAATTGAATAAAGGAGCAAGATATATTTTAACAAATCCTTTAGATGCTTTAGGAATTTCGTTTAATCCGTAAACTTCCAACCGTTTTTGGGCTTCTTCGTCTGTTAAACCATTAGACGAATTAGTTTCAAACTTGCTATAAATCTGATCTAAATCCATATTATAATAAATCTCTTCCATGAGAAATTCTCCCGCGACTTTTGATGATTTTTAAGTTAATATTAATAAAAATATATAATAAATAGACTATAGAAATGCTTATTTTTATTTTATAGTATTTTTATTTAATAAAAATATTAGCTAAGAATAAAATTCGAGTTATCTCCTTTCTTTTCATAATTTTTTATCTCAAATAATTTAGAAGATAATCTTTTTTCTTCTTGCAATATACTTAAAAACTTCTATTCCTATTAAACCTGGAAATGCTAATGCAATACATACCAACCAATCAAAGCCGCTAAGAAACATAAAATTAATTTGAAAGTTAAGTCCAAACTCTTCATTTACGTAATAATTTACTTGCTGTGAAAATACCACATAGAGAATATGTAATGTGAGAGTTAATAAACAAATTATAAATAAAGCAAGACTAAATTCTTCTTTTACACTTTTAAATAAGTTTTTGTTAGGGCGTCTTATACTCCAGATAAACATAGTTTCAAGGATATACACTGTTGTAATAAACATAGTTCTTGCCTTTTGAGCTAGTAACTCGTCAGGAGTTGAGCCAATTGGTAAATAACTAATTTCAAGATTAAGATTCCATTCGTTTAGGGGGAATGTACCTCCTAAAGTTAGCTGAAGTACCAAAACTAACCCTATTCCCATCAAAACGGCATGGATTACCAAAAGTATCCACATATTCTTATTCAACAGTTGTTCTTCGTCTCTTGGAGGTTCTTTCATAACATCTTTAGGATGTTTATCAATTACTAAGGCTAGAGCAGGTAAAGAATGAACAATTCCATAGATATAAATATGTTGCCATTCTGAGCTAAATAAATCAAAAAATGGAACGAATTCATAAGTAAAAAAAATAACTGATTCCATTAGATTTAAACAAATAAAAAAAAATATTATTGTTCGTATTCTTGCAAATAAACCGCGACCAATCTTTACACCCCTAACTATTGATGTGAAGTTATCATCACTTATAACCATGTCAGCAGTTTCCTTTGCAACATCTGTTCCAGTAATTCCCATGGCTATTCCTGCATTTGCTAATTTTAAAGCTAACGCGTCGTTAATGCCATCACCTGTCATAGCGCAGATGTGATCCTCCGACTGGTACCTTTTTACTATCACCTCCTTGTCTGAGGGATTGACTCGCGCAAATACAGAAACTTTTTCAAAGTCTTGATCACTTAAATTACTAATTTCAGAACCCTCTACTACCAAATCTCCTTCCTTAAATATTCTCATTTGAGCAGCAATAGTTTTGGCTGTCGCTGGGTGATCTCCCGTGATCATTGAAATTTTAATACCAGCTGTTTCACTCTCCTCTACTGATGCTCTAACTCCGGGTCTTGGAGGGTCTAATATTGAAACATATCCTAAGAAAACGAGTTCATTTTCAATTTTTTGTCTTATAAATTCTTGGTCACCCTTAAGTTTCTTATAACCAATGGCTAAAGTTCGATATCCTTGATTCGCTCGTTTTTGAATGTTATCGATTAAGAGAGTTTTTAGTTTTTCAGTTAATGGCTCTTCTACTCCATTTATTTCAATTTGAGTTGCTATATCTAATATCCTCTCTGGAGCTCCTTTCGAGAATGCTAAAATGCTGGTTTCATCTCCATTAAGATTACATACAGTTGTCATTCGTTTAAATTCAGAACTAAACGAAAACTCCTTTAAAATCGAGTATCGATTTTTCAGATCATAAGGATTAAATCCAGCTTTTTCAGCTAACACTATTAATGAGGCTTCTGTTGGCGAACCTAAGGCTTTTCTTACGGCAATTTCCTTTGATTCTTTTAATCGGACTTTTACATCCTCATAAACTAATTTAGCATTGTTATTTAATACGCTTGAATCAATGAATTTTATAAATGTAAGATTTTCCTTTAGAGTCATATCGTTTCCATCTTCAAGAATCTTCCCTTCAGGGTCATATCCTGAACCAGTTACTTCGTATTCATTGTTGTTTATCCAAATTCTTTCAACGGTCATTTCGTTTTTAGTTATTGTTCCCGTTTTATCTGAACAAATTACAGAAACTCGACCAAGAGATTCAATTGCTGATAAATTTTTTATAATTACTCCGCTTTGAGCCATATTAAGTACCCCCGTGACGAGAACGAGGGTTGTTAATAGAGGTAAATTGATAGGCATGATTCCCATTGCCCTTAAAATAGAAGAGATAATTGCGTCACGTATGTTATCACCAAAGAATAAACCTTCTAGTCCTAGAATGGAAAATTTGTACACAATTAAGATGATTAGATAAATAATGACTATCGTTCCGAGAATATACCCTAATCTATTTAATTTTCTTGTTAATGGAATATCCTCAATACTTCCCATTTCGTTAAGTTGACTTGAAATTTTACCAATCTCAGTGTTAAGTCCAGTTCCGGTCACAAGTGCTTTTACTCTGCCAGTATGTATATAAGTCCCCATGAACACCATGTTACTTTGTTTCTGAACGGATAATTTGCGGTCTTCTAGCGGTTTGTTATTTTTTTCTACCGGTTCGCTTTCTCCAGTAAGTGGCGCTTCGTCTATAGTTAAATTCATTAAATCAATAATTCTTGCATCTGCACCGATTTTATCACCTTGCTCTAACAAAACGATATCTCCTAAAACCAATTCTCTGCTAGGAATCTCAAATTGAATTCCATCACGTAAAACAACCGTTTTTAAAGCAGCAATTTGCCTTAGGGCTTCTAAAGCTTTTTGAGCTCTATACTGTTGAGTTATTACTGTAATAGAATTAATAACTACGACTGCAAAAGTAATGATTGTTGATGTCCGATCTCCAAGTAATATAACAATTGTTCCCGAAATTATTAAAATTATAATTAAAAAATTAAATATTGGTGCGAGATATATTTTCCATAATGATTTTCTAATTTTTGGTAATTCATTGTAGCCAAATTCAAGTTGTCTTTTTTCTGTCTCTGATGTACTAAGACCACTATTAATGTCTGTTTGAAATGTTGTAATTAAACTTTCTAAAGGTTGAAAATAAGCTATATCAGAAGGAGGTTGGGCTTGATTCATTTCTTTATCTATCCCTTAGTTAGATCACATCAATTTATAATAAATATTGATTTAAACATTTTTAATTATATATTCTTTTCTCTAATCCCTTAATAAGTTAAATGATTAGATTTTAAATCCTTGCGGATCTCCCAAAATATCAACTAATACATGATATTTTTTTCTAATTGTAGTACTTGAGAATCTGCTAGTGTGTTCAACAATACTTTGGGTAAAAATTTTGCGATTTTCTAATGTTTGTCCTATATAATAAATCAGGCCAGCCGTGAACGCTTTGTAGTTTAAGTTTAGAATCATATCGTATGCAATTATCTGTAAAAGTTTATCTGCTAATAATTGCATTTCCACTTTTAATTTCGTATATTCTTGTTCGTTCTGAAAATGTTGTTTAACTTTTTCATATTGGATATTGTTTAAATCTTTTTGAAAAAGAATTTTAATTTTATTCTTAATTTCCTGTTCTAGGTTGGGCGCGTTTTTAAATCCTTTCAATCTTTTATCCGTTCGCTTAACTTTTAACATGGCGTTATTAAGCATTTTTTTATTTATTTTGTGTCCCAATTCTTTAGAAGTTTTTATAAAGTCCTCAACTCTTACATTGGTCGTTTCTTTAATTTCCATCCAAATAATAGCAAGGAATATAATGACCATATTTTCGTAAGTTTGACGATGATACTTGTTGTATCGTAGATATTTATCTTTTATTTGCGAATACTTAGTATTATCAATATTTAATCCAATACCATAACTCTTCAGCATGCTAATAGTTTTCTTTTGTTCAGTAAAGTTACTTTGAGAGTCTTGGAACCATTTGTTTAAAATATTTATCTGTTCGTAGCGTTTTCTTGTTTCTGGATCCTGAATTGCTTTCGAATCGCTTATTCTTATTTTTCTCTCGTATTCTAATCGAGAATCGGAATAAAATTCTGGAACAGGAGTTCTTTCAAAAGCGATTTGATCTTTCTCAATTAAACCACAATCTTGACAGACAAAAAAACCTCCTTCTTGTCTTAAATTCTTATGTTCACATTCGTTATCTTCTGCGGAAGTATTCTTATTATCATTCAAAACTTTATCATTTGAGTGAATTCATTTATTAATTTTCGCTAATAGTCAAAAAAAATATTAGTTCCTTGTTTATAAAATTTTTATATTAAACCATCAAATTAAATATAATATAAAAGATTCTTAAAAAAATATAGAATATTAAATTTTTTTCTAAAAACAATGAGTTGGTAAAAATTGGAAAGAAAAGCTGTTCTTAAATGGTTAAAAATTTTTAGTATTATATTTATTCTACTTTCTGTCGTTGAACTTCTTGATATAATATTCTTTAGTTCTCTAATTAATTTAACTTTAGATAGCTTGCAGTATAGTATTATTAACATTATTTTTGAATCGGGGCTTATGACACCTCACGCAATACTTTTATGGATCTTTTTACTTTGTGTAATTTGTGGATTTATCGTTTTTTCGTATTCGCTTTTTAACGTTGCTAAAAAAGATAAAATAGAAAATCGCACCCTTGCTAAGTTTTTACTGCTTATTGGTTTGTTTCTGATAATTGGGGGTTTTATTAAAACAAGTTTCATAGCTTTATTAGGAAATAGTACTATAAACACAATTATACCAGATACCCTTCTAAACGCAATTAATTCACAATCATTATTAGGGAGTATAATGTGGTATTATTTTATTCTTGTTGTAAGTTGCTTTTTAATCTCCGGATTAATTTTTGGGGGTATTGGTCTTAAGTGGATGCTTCTAATTCAAGAAGAAGAAACCTCTAATAGTCAAATATAGTTTAACATAAACTGTTCTATTAATTTGAGAATAAAAAAAGGAAATAATACTTTTTAATCGATCAAGATGATTAATTTAGCTTTAGGGAACCTAAAGCCTTGATTTTATTTGTTTTGCCCTGCTACGTAAAGTGACTTCTGTGATTTTCGCCACATCAGCCACAAGAGATTGAGTTCTTCTAATTGCTCCATCTTTTGCTGCGATATAGATGCACGCAGCAGCTAATCCTTTAGGGTCCTTTCCTGTTCGAGCTAAACCGTTCTTAGATGCTGTTCTTAACATGTCGATAGCAACCTTTTGAACTTTCATAGGTAAGTCTAATTCGTTTCCAAACCTGAAAACTAAGCTCTCAGCTGTTATAGGTTGATATCTCAAACCTAATTGGGGTAAAACTTCCCTGATAATCATAGCTAATGATCTATGTACAGTTCTTCTCGGAGTTAAAGAAGCCTCACAGACTTCGTCTAATAATCGTGGGAAATCATGAACTCTAATC
>JABXKD010000075.1 GCA_013375475.1 Promethearchaeota archaeon | reverse complement strand
ATTAGTGGGACCATAATGCTATCTGAGGATTCAGATTATTTCAATATTGTTTTTAAATGTCAATATATTATAAGAAATCAATGTTTAATCTGATCCTCTGGATAACATTATTTATAGGGAGTTATGTTGTAATTTATTTTTCAGCTGATTTATTTTTAGATAATTTAAAAGATTTATGTTACATTTACAACCTATCTCCTTTTATAATTGGGATGCTGATTCTTGGAATTGATCCTGAAGAGTCAATAGCATCAATTATCGCTGCTATTAATGGATTGCCTTACGTTTCTTTTGGAAATGTGGTAGGTAATTCTATAATTGCGATGACTTTACCATTTTCTTTAACTGTTCTACTCTATGTTATGAAATTTAGGTCGATTTCTAAATTTTATTTTATAGTTTTATACACTTTGTTATTCAATCTCCTATTTAGCTTTATCTTTAGTGGTGGAATGTTTGTATCCGCATTCGTCGCGATTGGAATGTATATAATTTATGTATTGAGAAATCTTAAGCATCATTCGCAAGAAAAAATGGAAGAAAATTTAGGTAATATTGAACAAGAGCTGACTGGATTGGAAAACTCATCAAAGACGAAGAAGATCATTCTAACTTCATTAGGGCTAGTTTTTGTTTTTATAGGAGGTGAATTACTAATTTTATCTGCTGATCAAATTATTGAAATCGTTCAGATACCTGAAGTGTTTTTTGGGTTTATTATTATAGCGTTTGTTACAAATGTAGAAGAGCTAACCTTAATATTAAAATCTGTAAAAAAAAAAGCTGTTGAGATCGGTTTTGGGGGAATGATTGGCAAATTAATTTGGAATTTAACAATTTCATTCGGTATAAGTGGGATTTTTATTAAGAATCTACCCTTTAAATTTATACTGCTTTGGAATTGGCTAATAATATTTCTCATAACTTTATTTATGAATTTATCTTCTAAAAAAGAACAGTTTGCTAAAAGAGATGGGTTAGTTTTAATGGGTTTCTTTGTTATTTTTATTACAATTAATATTATATTTGTAGTGTTTTGAAATATAATAATCACGGAATCTTTTATAATAATTTAAACAATTGTCTTAACGCCGAACTCATAATATGAGATTGAACTTGCCTTGTTCCGCCTCCGATCTCTTGTAATCGCGAGATTCCTAGCAAATCGTGCATTAAAGTGTTATCACATACACCTGCTCCTCCCATTAGATTTGCACACTCATATACCACTCGCTCACTTAACTTTGCACTAAGAAATTTCAATTGAGATGCGGTGGTTCCTAGAGCTAGATTAAAATCTTTTGGAAGTGTGCCTAACTGTTCCATTTTATCATCAATTATTTTGCATACATTTAGAGTCGCTAAAGTCAGGCTCGTAGTTTGTGCCCAGAGATCAGATAAAGGAAATCCTACTCCTTGATACTTCAAAATTTCTTTATCGAATTGCTTTCTCATATTTGCGTAAATTACCGCGTGAGTTATAGCGTTCCAAGCTTCCGCAACATTTAAACACACTATGGTTAATCTTTCTAAATTAAGACCTTCAAATAAGTGAGCCCTTCCCTCACCAGGTTTACCCAATACACACTCAGGAGGAATTTTTAAATTGGTAAAGTATTCTTTAGCTATGTGCATCCTTGGAGCCCATGGAATGTTAATACGCTCAGCAGTCCAACCATCTAAAGATGTGTCAACTAGGAACTGAGCCATAGTGTTTCCGTTGTTTTTTTCACTGACAGCATAAACAACCGCCCAACCTGCTTTGCTTCCGTTAGTTTGATATATCTTTTCTCCATTAAGTAAAAAGCTACCATCTTCTTGTTCTTCGCAAGTGCTTTGCATACGAACTGCATCAGATCCTCTTTCTGGTTCAGTAATAACTATAGCGCCTATTTTTTCCCCTGTTATTAACTCTTTAACTGCTCTCAATCGAATGCTAACATCTTCGTTATGGAGTAAAATTGGATTTACACAAATAGCAGTAGCTCCAGTAGACATTGTTAACTGGGGATCGAAAAAATCCATAGCCAGGATTCTCATAAATTCAGCAGTCATCCCATAAGGTTCATAATTTAAATCAACCTCTTCAAATTTATGTAATCGAGAGAGATATCCATTTCTGCCTAATTCAGGGATCCATTCGTAGAAATCTTCGTTATGGGTTATATTCTTATTTTCTTCGAAGTTCTCAAAAAAGTTCTGAGCTTGTTTGAGAAATTGCAGATGCTTAGTTTCTAAAAAACTCATTAAATTGTAATATAAGAACTTATTTCGCGTTGTTAGCGAAAGTTTTTCGAGAATCTCCTCGCTAATGCATTGAACTCTTCCTTTTTTTCCACTCAATTTCATTCACTTTTTCAGTTGGAAATTAGTTTTATATTCCTCGATCTTTCCACTCTGGTTTTCTTTTCTGAAGAAATGCCTTCGCTCCTTCGGTGTGCTTGTCTCTTCTGGCAAACATGGACATGGTACCTTCAGTTTCAATAAATGTTCTTTCTTCAACTGTTCGACCTACGCACCTTACAACAGTTTCTTTATCCGTGCGAAGTGCTCCTTGAGGTAATTTACATATTGACAAAGCTAGCTCTCTAGCTCTCTTCATAAGTTGATCGTGAGGGACTACTTCGTTAACTAATCCTATTCGATAAGCTTCTTGAGCGTCTATTACTCGACCAGTTATAATAAGTTCCATTGCGCGCGAGTATCCAATTACAAGGGGTAATCGAACGCAGAGTCCATCCCCAGCTACAATATTCCATCGCCTTTCCGTTGCTCCAAATTTAGCTTTTTCTGAAGCTATTCGAATATCTGCTAGGAGACAATTTTCAAGGCCAGCAGCGTAAGTATAACCATTTATAGCTGCGATAATTGGTTTAAATATGTCAAACTTTTTAGTATATCCACAAAATCCATCAATCCCATGCACAGCAACGCGAAACTGATCGTAATTATCCAATTTTTCAAGTGCAGCGGCATCATTAAGATCCCAACCGGCAGAAAACGCCTTATCACCCGCTCCAGTGAAAATTGCTACTAGAGCATCATCATCGTCTCGAAAGGCTTTCCAAGCGTCATGTAATTCTAGATTTGTTTCGTTATTGATGCAATTCCTAACCTCTGGACGATTTATCGTTATCGTTACTACCTGATCCTCCTTCTTATATAAAATATTTTTAAATTCCATTTCGAAATCCTCTATTTGTAGAATACAATTTATTTTATTAATTATTTATAAAAGCTTTAGTTATTGCTTATTGTTTAAAGCTTTTTAATTTTGAAGGTTTATAAGTATTATTAGATATTACCATTTGAATTGATACTAATGTCAGATGAAATATATAAAAAAGCAGCTTATATAATCACTAAAGCTGGAATTTTGCCTACGCCTGTTAACAGTACTTTGATAGAAATATTGAAAACACAACTAACTGAAGACGAATTGGATTTCATTAATGCTTTTAGAAGGAAAACTTCTCAAACTATGGACCAGCTAAAAAAGACTAGTAAATTATCCGAGCCTCAGATTTTATCTTTTGTTAAGCGATTAGCCAAGAAAGGGTTCATATTCAATCAACCAAATTCGGAAGGGGTGATGGTCTATAGGTTAATGCCATTGCTCATGGTCGGTGCTTTTGAATACCTTTACATGAAAAAAATTGAGCACAACGAGGTTGAAGAAAAACTCGCTAAAATGTTTTCAAACTACTTCGAGGAAACTAGGGATTTTATTCAAGCTAATTACGAACAGATATTACCAATTTTTGAAAATATGCTTCCAATTGATAGAACAGTGCCAATTTTGAATGAAACGATCCAAGGAGACCAAATTAGTTTATCTGTAAATAAAGAAATAGAGGTTCCTGAAGAGACTATATTACTTACACAGAACGTTGAAGAACTGATCGAAAAATTTGATGATATTTCTGTTGGGCACTGCTTCTGTAGACATCACAGAGATCTATTAGGAAATCCTTGTAAATACACTGATCTGAGGGAAAACTGTTTTACTTTCGGCAAATCAGCAAGATATGTAGCAGAACAAGGATTTGGCCGTTTGATCTCTAAAGGAGAAGCTCTAGAGATAATGAAAAAGTCAGAAGATGACGGCTTAGTTCATAAAGCATTTCATCCCCATTCAGATATTACAAAAACAGAAACGAGTATATGTAATTGCTGTAAAGATTGTTGTGGTACTTTGGAATGGTGGAGAATGGGAATAGTTGCTTTGATCAACTCCACTAATTATTTATCGCAAGTCGATCCTGATTTGTGCGTTGGTTGTGGAACATGCGTCGAAAAATGCCCCGTAGATGCGATAGAATTAAATGATAGCGAAAAAGCAGAAGTTAATGCAGAATGTTGTATTGGTTGTGGAGTATGTGCTCATTTTTGTCCTGAAAATGCCATTAGTTTATTAGAAGGAATGCGGAAGGTATATGTGGCACCTCCAAGGCTAAGATAAATAAGTCCTGTTAATATATTATTTTTTAATTTTTTTCTTTTAATCCATTATATTACAAGATAACTAAGCTGAGTGTCATAATAAACATTCCAACAATTATTCCAAGAATGGATAGATGTTCGTATCCTAGTGATCTTGAAGCAGGTAATAACTCATCTAACGAAATGTAGATCATAACACCCGCAACGATAGCAAGCATTGCACTTAATAAAAATGGGGTAATAAAAGGAGTTAAAACTATCCAAGTAACAACAGCTCCTAATGGTTCGCTTATCCCAGAAAGAAATGACCACTTAAACGCCTTCTTTTTATTTCCTGTACATGCATAAATAGGTACGGCAACGGCAATTCCTTCAGGAATGTTATGAAGGGCTATGGCTAGTGCTAAAATAATTCCTAATTGAATTTCTGTAATAGCTCCGATATAAGTAGCCATTCCCTCGGGAAAATTATGAATAAAGACGCCTAAAAATGTAAAAATTGATGTTTTTACTAAATTGATTTCATCTTTGCGTCCACGCCCATCTTGAGGTCTGTCTCCTTTCCCATCTCTATATCCACGACGAAGCCCTTGGCGACCTTGATGTCTTTTTCTTCTGGGTTTTTTATGATATAGAACATGATGTGGATGAGGACTGCAGGATCCATTGTCATTTGTTAAGATTTCTATCGAATCTTCGAATTCATACTCATGAGAGATGAATACATCTATACCAAACATAATTAACATCCCCAAGAAGAAAAACAGTGAACCTGTTAATAAATCTAATTCTTTGATGGCTTCTGGGAGTAATTCTACAAATGCAATCAGGATCATTACTCCGGCTGAAAAACCCATACTAAGAGAAATAAATTTAGGATTAGGTTTTTTAACAATGAGGGCAATAACACTTCCGATTGTTGTTGATAATCCCGCAAGTAAGCTTAAAAGGAGAGCAAATAGAAAAACTTCCATTACAAAAATCACTAATTTAGGTATATCTAAATTAATAAAATAATTGTCATTATTTAAAAGTTTTGATATTTAAAGCTTCTAAATCCTCTATTAATAATTAAAATTCATAGATATTATATCATGAAAATCGTTAAAGCAGCAAGATCCTACGAAAGGAATACTTTTTAAAATACGTTACAATTATTTCGATTTAAGTTGATACTATTAATAATATTGATACGTTTCAATATTTAAAGATTTAACATTTAAATTAGGAATTTTAGATGAAAAAAGTATCACAAGACGATAAACTATTCTTCTTTGAAAGAAATTTTTTTACCTTAGATGGGCTTTGGATGATCGAAACGGAAGAAATGACAAATTGGGAGACAGCTCTAAAAATTGATGTGATTGTATGGAAAAAATTACTTAACATTGTCATTCGTAGATTAAAGAAATATTTGCAATTAGAAAAAAACGATCTAAGAAATTTAATCGACATTCTTACTTTCAGATGGTCTATAGAAGGTTGGGAATATAAAGTTTTAAAGAGTGAGGATGGTAAAGTTAAAATTGTAGTTGATCAATGTCCCTATCAGGCAGCTATGAGTCGTAATCCAGAACGCACAGAAAAACAACCTCTAATTTGTAAAGAAATGTGTATTCCCTTCTATAAATCGGTTGTAGAAAATTACAATGAGAATATAATTCTTAATAGAACGGCATTTATGGGCTTAGGTGATAGTTCTTGCGATTTTTCTTTATCCTTTGAAGATAAGACTTTAGATAAGGCTGAGCAAGGTGGAATCCCTGAAGAAATAAGAAAGATTAAGAAGGAAGATAAGCTTTTCTATTTTGAAAAGAATTTTCGAACATTGGATGGATTGTGGGTAATAAAAACAGAACGAGAGCTAGGTTGGGATGCAGCTCTTAAGCTTGATATAAGCGTATGGCAGAAATTATATATAATAATATTCCGCAGAGTAATAAAATATTTAAACATTAAAGGGAATACTCTAGAAGATTTAGTTAATGTTCTTTCTTTTATATGGAATTGCGAAGGAAATATCCACAATATTTTTCAAGAAGGGGATAATCAGGCTACAATAAGCATAATTGAATGTCCTTACATAGCGGCAATGGAAAGAAATCCCGAAAGGCATAATAGAATCGAATCTATTTGTAAAGACATGTGTATTTCGTATTTGCAACCCGTTATTAAAGAATTTAATCCTAAAATTGAAGTAGAGAGAGATAAATTTATGGGATTAGGGGATTCAGAGTGCAATATAATTTTAAAATTAAAAGATTAAATTCACTATTCTTCCAATCAAGAGTTAATTATAAACCTTTTTATAGAGATCTACTCGGTTTTTAATGTCGGAAATTATTATATTCCTTTCATTACTTTCTAAATCATAAAGTTCAAAAATATTTTCTTCAATTCTTCCAATTGTGGACAATACATCTCCGGTATAAATTCCTTTACTTTCGATAAGAGAGTTAATCACTCTTTGTACGAGATTACTTAACTTATTTTTTATTTCTGATGCAGCATTCAATACGGGCAGATGTCGAATCATATACTGATTTAGATTTATTGTTGTGTTTTGTTGATTGTTTATCCCGTAAAGACAATAAAATTGCATTAGAGAAGAATTTAGGATTGCATTGATGTATTTTAGCTCTATGTCATCATCGCTGATTATTGAATAGATTGAAGATGTAAAACATACATTATCTTTACTGAATACAGACTGAGGAAAGATACTATTATGCTTAATTAATAATTTAGGATCAGTATAAAATTCGAAATTGTTTCCTTTTAGGATTTTTGGGTCTAAGTTTTCAATAGCAAACGACTTATCTTTATTAAAATAGTAGTAATTAAAATCTCCTTTTGCTTTTATAAAATAGCAACTATTATTAGTATTTTCTTCAATAAGGTTTATGATTAGTTTTAATCCTTTGTCTTCTTCTCCCCTTATCATGTTTGGTATTCGCGATATATTAAGATAATTTACATCTCCTATTTTTTCAATTTTGGTGACAAGGTTTAATATCGTCTCATTTGGCTTAATTCTAATGCGATTTAAAGCTAAAGTTTTAGAATTACAATATGGACATTTTAAATCTGACACATAAGCGTAAATCTTTTTGCTATTGACGCTTAAAGGGCAGGCATTATTAAAGCATACTCTTAAATAATCAACTTTTTGTTTAGGATATTTTACAATTTCGGTATTTGGATATTGATATACCTCTACATCTTTACTCGTATCGCTTTTTTTCTCATAGAATAGAATTTGGACCTCGTTTGTCGCCTTTGCAAACAAGTTTGGACCGATGTCGTAAATTTTGAGAAGATTTGCAAGAGATAAGAGTTTCTTTCTAAATCTTATATATCCCTGTCGTAGCAAAAAACTTTTTGGTACTAAATATCCAATCAAACCATCAGTCCACTCAAGAGATTTTAATAAAAACGCACAGTATATATCGTTATAAAAAATATCCTCTGATTTTAACCTCTCCTTTTGATTTTTGTCTAATATGTTTCCATAGGGAGGGTTTCCGATAACAAGATCGTATTTAGAGCTCTTTTTTCTTTCTAAACTATCTTCTAACAAAATGTTAGAATTCAATATTGAAAAAATCTTTGAATTAACTAAGTTATTTTTAGAATATGCCCACCTAAATAATTTCATTATACAAAGTTTTCGAGCATAATCGTTAATCTCAGAACCAAAAATGTTTTCTAAAATATGCAGTTTGATTTTTGCTATGTCCAATTCAGGTTCGAGCTTTCGCATCAGTTTATAAATTTCCTTTGTAGCGCTCAGGAGGAAGACTCCTGAACCGCAGGCAGGATCGATGATGGAAAACTTTAGTATTTTTTGCTTGATTCTCGACTTGGTATCGTCATCCAAACTATAAATATCTTCTAATTTATTAAATTGATTACTTTTAAGATAGGTTTGAAGAAAAAAAGTTATTCCTTGGGAAACTATGAAGTTTGAAACTGATTCTTGAGTATAGTAAGCCCCCTCTTTTTTCCTATTGCTATAAACGTCCAAAAAATCAGTTTCAATTCTATTTAGCTCATTTAAACTCTCAGATATTTTAGTATGATTGCCGGTTTCAATAAAATTTTGAATAGATTTAAACAAAACCTCAGCTTGTAGATGCTTTTCTTTTTCTTTCATTTCCTTGTATAATGTAACCTAAAGTGTTAATTTGTTAATGGTTTTACAACTGAAAATTATAATGGTGTAATTCATTAATTCTTATGTTGTATATTCTTTATCTTTTTATAGTTAAATTTATTTATAATAATCAGAAGCATGAAAAATAACGAAGATGAAAAAGACGGAGTAGCTCCGATCAAGCCAATAATAAAAAAATTGAAAAAGGAGTATGATAGAGATCCTACTGATTGGAGAGTTATTGGATCTAAAGATGATCATGGAAATACAGATACTTTTATAACAAAAAAACCTAACGCCTACTGGTTAAAATCCAAAATGCTAAATCCCTATTCGTCGTTAAGTATGGGCACAATTGTTCGAAACATAGACAAAGACATCGATGAAGCCTCGGGTAAAGGTAAAGCCTTATCACCTGATGAAATGCTTCGATTGTTTGGCATGATTGTTCCTATAAAAAAAGATCAGAATATCATTGCTTCAGGAATAGAAAAATATTCTCAACAACATGGAGATTATTTGAAAAAGATTATTGGAGAACGAGATTCGAATTTAGGCTACCAAATGGCCAAAAGAATCGATGAAGAATTCACCAAAAAACATCCTCAGAGAAAGAATTTATATATTTAAACAGATTTATGCTTTTCCTAATAAGAATTAAAAATTTACAAGAAAATAAAAAAATAATTATAGTATCAAACAATGCACTATAATTTATTTGTAAGAGTCCCGAGTTCGTCTTTATTTTTAATGATTGGTAATTTTGAGGAATAATTGGAAGAATTGTTAATTAATTCAGCTATAAAAGCATTCATCTTTTCAGGACCAGATTTCCCTTCAAGAGTTTTTGCGAATTCTTTAATTAGTGGAATTTTAAGATCGTCGACATAAAATGATACTCCTTTTTCGACTTCTTCGAGAAGAAATTGAAAGGATAGTTCCGCATCCCTCTCCGTGACAAAAAGGGGATTATCTGGTTCTTCAAAAGTATATGAAACTTCTTTCCAACGAGCTCCACTTGCGTCTAGAGGAATCATACCGAAAATATAATCGCTTGTGTAAATCCAGAACGGAATTCCACTATCAAATGATGAATCAACTATAGCTTTGAAGTCACTCATAGTAAATCAATTTTCACTCTAAGACAATATAATAATAATTGATAATTAAGAGTTTTTTTTAAATGTATAATCATATATTTCTTATTTGAATTTTAGCTTTTTAATAGCTTTTTAAATGAATTTTTAAAAAAAAAAAGATTTATAGACATTATGCGCGAACTCAATTATAAAAAAATTGTAGTTGATATTCAAGACTGGATTAAAAATTATGTAAAGAATGCTAAAGCTACCATTATTGTGGTGGGATTGAGTGGTGGAATCGATAGCGCGGTTACAGCAGCGTTATGTTCGAATGCAATTGGAAAAGAGAAGATAATTGGCATGGGCTTACCGTGTGGATCTATATCAAAAGATCTCGATGACGCTAAATCAATTGCTAAACACTTAGGAATCAATTTTGATGTTTTAGATCTAACACCTGTTTACGAAAAATTCTTGGATATAACAAACCCCTTACTAAGAAAGGATAAATTAGCTTCAGCTAATCTTAAACCCCGATTACGCATGATGGCATTATATTTTATAGGTCAATCTAAGGGAAAAAGCTTAGTTGCTGGAACAAGTAATCGAGCTGAATTAATAATTGGGTATTTTACAAAATATGGAGACGGCGCAGCCGATTTTGAGCCCATAGCGTCTCTATATAAGCAGGAAGTCAGGAAAATTGCGAAATTATTAAAATTACCCGAGAGAATAATAATTAAAGCCCCAAGTGCAGGTCTTTGGCCGGGACAAACAGACGAGGGAGAAATTGGATTAACCTATGATACTATAGATGAAATTCTTTATAGAATCGATTACAATTTAGATTTTAAAGGTATTAACGAAAACGACATTAAAAAAGTAAGAACAATGATGAATGCAGCTGAACATAAGCTTAAAATGCCACCATTTTTTGATTTAAGGGAGAGTAACAAAATTTGATGCTATAAACTGGATATAATTCTTCTAATATTATTAATACGCGAAGTAATTTCATTCAATTGCTTCTTAAGGATGTTATTTTGCCTTTTAAAATCAGCATCTGATATCGAGCCTTTATTAAAATTCTTCTCTACATCTTTAAAGTTTCTTTCTAAGGAATAACGCCTTCCCTCGAGTGCGATCAGTTCTTGATAAAGAGTATCTTTATCTTCGGAAATATTCTCTAAATTTGGACTTTCTAATTCAGGTTCAATGCTGGCTTTGTTATCATTAAAGTTTATAAAAGGCATTGCAGCAGGTTCTTGATCGTCTTTGGTTTTCTTTTTCTTCTTCTCAAGTTTTTTCTTTTCTTCTACTTTGGGGTGCCTTTCAGTAAATCCGATGATTTCTTGCGGTTTTTTTTGTGATTTAGTCCCTACAGAGGAAAATACATTAAAAAGGTCAGATCCACTTGAAACAATAGACTCGCTTTCGATTTCTTCAATTTTCACAGCGGAAATTTTAGGTATCTCAATTAAGAATGGTTTCGATTCCGATAATTCTGAAGTAGATGCTTCTTTTGGTTTTTCTGGTATAATTGATGTGATTTTCCTTTTTTCTGTTTTTAAAGGAATGTCTTCTTTCATTGATTCTTCAAATACGACTGTTTCTATACTAGGGGTTTTTTTAGGGATAGGGGTTAAATCGTGATCTTCAACGGGTAAAGGTATTTCTTCTGGTTCAGTAGGAATTGGAGTTAATTGCTCTTTAAATGCTTCTTGTTGTTCGATTTCAGTGGGAGTTGGAATTTTTGGAACTGATTGCAGTTTTTTTTGAGGGGGTTTTACGAGCTTTTTTATAGCAGGTATTTTAATTACAGGTGGAGCTAATTTTGCATTCGGGTTAGGAGTTATTTTATGTACTTCCCGTTTACGAGCTGGAAGTTTGGCAGGCTCGTCTTTCTTATCCAATTCTTTCTTAAGAGTGTCTATTGTTCCTTTCAAATTCTCAATTTCCCCTTTAAACTGCTCCGAAACTTTATTAAAAATGTCTGTCAGATCAACTTCTGAATCTCCGTTTGTCTGTTCAATAGGGGTTTTTTGCACATCAGCTAACTCTTCTTCTTTTGAAGTTTCGGTCCTCTTAGGTATATTTAATATATTCATAATATCATCCGGGAGACTTGTTTCTGAAAACCA
The DNA here is from genome assembly GCA_013375475.1 of Promethearchaeota archaeon. GTDB lineage: Archaea > Asgardarchaeota > Lokiarchaeia > Sigyniarchaeales > SOKP01 > SOKP01. The sequence goes on along the minus strand of JABXKD010000075.1, from coordinate 5,279 downwards.
AAGATCGAGCGTATCCCATTCGTCCAATTTCTGCAATATTCGGTCGATAAAATTAATTTCTTCGGGATACGTACTATTGTTTTTTAATCTGCTGAATTGATTAATTAGTTTGTCTTTGGCTTCGATCTCATCATCTGGTGTAGGTTTATCTTCTGTAAGAAAAGTAAAAATGACTTTTATTTCTTGCAGTGCTGAATCATAGCTTCCTTGGTCGGTCATAAGAGATATTAGAATAATTTATTTTTAATTCCTAGTTAAAGCTTTATACTTAAGTATAAAAAAACGTTTCACTAATTTATTTATTTGTATTATAAAGGGAATTTAATTTATACCTAGGACTCTACTCCTTTCATTTAAGACTCTATCATTTTTATATCTAATCGTGGAAGTTTTTAGATAAGAACCAAATTAAAAATATAATTCCTATAAAACTTAAGATAAATGGGGTAATATAACTAACTTTTTCAGTCAAGAAACCTCCTATAATCCCTGTAGGCATCAATCCAATTCCTAATAGAAAACTTGAAATCCCATATGATTCAGCCTTTCTGGTTTCATCTAAATCCGTTAATATTATTTGCGCTGAAGGAATGAATGTTGCTTTATTAAGACCCCATAATATGTTAGCAACGCTAAGTAGTGGAATCAAAAATATTTGAAATCCTAAGGACCAAAGAATGAATGTTAATATAAAAATAAAAAAAACGCTTAAACCAAATAATTCACTCACGATTAAAGAGCGTTTTTTCCCGATTTTATCTGCTAAATGTCCTCCGGGAATTTGAAAAATCATAGTTGAAATACTTAACCAGATTGCTATGAAAGCCATCTCTTCATATGTCAAACCGTATTGAGCTCTCAAACCGGCTCCAAGAATTGAGAGTGAAATACTATAAATGAAGGTGTCAAGCACAAAGAAGATTAATACAGCTCTTTTCTTAGGTGATTTAAAGATATCTTTCCACATAGTCTGCTTTTTATTAGTAATCCCCGTAGTAATCGCAAAATCTTTAGCCCTTATAGATCTGGGGTCAGAAATAACAAAAATTAAGATGAGATAACTGAATGTATCTAATATTATGTAAAGAATAAAATAAATTCTAATATCGTCGACAACATCAAGCATTACAAAAAATTCTCCACAGATATTACCAATAAATATACCAAAAAACATCAAACCAAACAAAATCCCTTTCTTTGTTTTATCGCTACTTGCGGAAATAAACATAAAGTAACCAATCTCTCCAATCGCTCCGCTTAAATGAAAGAAGATTATTCCTGGAACCAGAAATATAAGATTTTCTGTAAATAATAGGAAAGTCATTCCAATGTAAAAAAAGGGCAATTCAAGCAACCAAACTTTTTTGCGGTTAAATCTATCAGATAATCTTCCCACCCAGGGTTTTGGTAAAAATAGGAGGATGCCTCCCAGAGTTACAAAAATACCTGTTATAAAGACTGAATCTGTAATTTCTAATAAAAAAGGTTGATACACTATGAAGAACGGTTTCGAGGCGAAACCATAAATTAAACTCATAAAAAATAAAGCCCACAGATTTTTTTTCTGAACTTTATCAATTTCCTCTGAATTACCCAATAAATTCATTATTCTCTTCACCTTGTACCTTCTGCTAATTATGGAAAACTCTGTTAAAGACGATTAATACCCCAACATAATCTCTATGAATATATGAGTAGCTGTTCAGAGTTCATAGCGATATTAAGATAGGGTTAGATATGTGGTCAAAAGTAATTTAAATTAAAATTACTCAATCACAAAAAGTAATCGCTATAAACTTAATCCATTTTAATTCACTATATTATTAAGCGTTTGACTAATATTTAAGCTTTTCGACAGTTTTGTATTATTAATAAGATGTTTGCATTAGAGTTTTACTTCTATTGGTCCATTATCTGATAGAAAAAGATCTACGATTGAAAGCCATTTTTTTTTGGTATCAGGATCATTTACGCTTTTAATTACAAAACTTCTCCCTTTTTTAAGGTTTTCAGTTCCAAACTCAAGATTTCCAAGTACTTTATAGCATATCCCTAATTTGATATAAGTTTGGTAAATGTACCAATCATGGCTCCCTAAAACCATAGCCTTTACGAATTTTTTAGTCGCTTCTTCATATTCTTCAAAATACATTAAAATTTCTCCATAAGTATCATAATAAATTCCCTTATCAGGTTCATTTTCTATGAGTTTCTGAATTACTTTTATTGCTTCTTCTTTTCTATCTAAAAATTGTAGCCAATAGGCTTTATAACTAAGAAGATCATGATCTTTTGGATATTTTTGAATCAAATCGTTAATTAATTCTAATCCGCTTTCAACTCTTTTCATTTTTTTAAGGACTGAAGCTTTTTTAATTTTAATATCCTTTTCATTTTCGGGGAAATTTTCAAGGATTTCATCTAATAATGTTAAGGATAAATTATATTGGTTGAAATAAACCAAAATTCTAATTTTTGAATAGTATAAATCAAGGTTCATTGGATCAGATTCAAGTTCGTTATCAATTTCTTTAATTTTTTCTTTATATTGATTTTCTAACTTATTAGAACCTTTAATTTGAATTATATCTGACATATTCTGCCAAATAAGTCCTTCTAATTTATCATAAGTATCCTTTAACATTCCTTTAGTCTCGATTTTATAGGCTAGAACTCGAATATATTCAGGTAAGAAGTCTTTTAATTGATCCCTTAAATCCTCATTAAATATTTTACTACAAATTTCTTCAAGGATATCATCTATTATAGAGGTCATAGTCTCGGATTTACCAAATTTTGCTAAAAAAGTATATTTTGTAATATGGTCCTCAGTAATCGCTCGAAGTATCCTTTCTAGTTTATCGTTGGATCGGAAATAATAACACTTATCCGGAAAAACTTCTAATTTAAAAAACTTAAGATTAAATAAATCATTTTCTACAATCTCATCAACCCAAAAATCAAGAGTTTTTTTTTTAATATGGTAAAATCTTGAAAACTCATCAAATGATATATAATCAGGGTAAAAATCAGGATGATTGGTTGAAATGAAGAGTAAAACTTTATCAAAATCTACTTCCTCTTTTAAAATGTTGCTTACTTTTGAATAATCCAATTTTAATTTATTATTAATAAACCTATATCTAATGTTATCATTAGTGACCTTGAATTTGCTGAAAAATTCAAATGTTTTTTTAGTTGTTTCATCAACCCGTTTACTTTCCTCTTCTAAAATTGTTTGCCTATCTAAATCATAATTTTGAAGCATCTTTGAATACTCAGATTTACCTGCTCTGGTAATTACATATTTTCCATCCTCCTTTATTACAAAACCCTTTTCAATTAATGAATTCAAATTTTTTGACAACGAAGATTGATTTATTGACAAAGGATCTTCTAGAAATTCAGATCTTTTGCAATAAGTATTATTATAAACCATCCAAAGTATCCAATGAAAATAATTCCGACCGCTTTTTATGATTACCTCAGGAGGATAATTTAGTTGGTGTGCCTTTTTCTTAGTGCCGGATAGTGCATGAAATTCCTTTTTTCCCTCTGGTGTGATTCTGTAATGGCCTCTCGCAACTTTTTCTACAAATCCCTTGCGTTTTAAGGGTTCCAAATGTCTAGATAAAGTACCCGGAGGAATTTCAATTGGTTCCTTACAAAAATCCGCCCACTTGCACATCTCGTTATTATTTAGCATCCAGAGAATAATATGGTCATAATTCGGCCTTTTCCACTTAGAAGGGCTATAGATCTTTTCTGGAGGATACTTTACATTTCTCATAATTTGAGAAAACCAAATTCGTTTTTTCTGAATTATAGATCGGATTCTTTTCTATTTATATTTATTTCATAATACTTTCAAAAAAAATCGAAACTATCGTGAAACTATCGATAGATCAATTATAAATGCAATAATAACTCAAGATTTAATTAATCATCGTAAAGATGATAAAATCGAAATTTAACAATAAAGAGTTGAATAAAAAGAAATATTTGAGGTGAAAATGATAGTGAAAAAGAAATCAAAAATGACTAAAGCAATGATCGCGGCAACATTTTTCATAACTATTATAGCAATTATGACACCAGTGATGGCTGCTAGTTCTAATCGCGTCTCATTCATGGCAATAGGAGACGATCTAGATATCAATGCTACTAATCTTATCGTAGGGAAGATGAAATTCGATAAAGTCAGTGGTTTCCCTTCGGTACAAGTAAATTTCCATTCAAAAATCTATGATGAAGAATCAGGTGAAAAAGTGTATGCGATGAAAGGAATGCTCAAAGATGGATTCCTTCTAACGACCGATTTTACTTTTTATTGCCCAATCTTTGAATTCTGGTTTATTCACGTTTGGCAGGTCGTGGGTGGGGGAAAGGTTAAAACTACTGATACTGATTATTCCCTGGAATTATATCGAAATTTGTTTCCAATAACCATGCCAAATACTGGAGGTAAATACATATCAGCACAGATTTTAATGTTACTAAGCCCTAAAGGTGAATATTATGAATTTGATCCTGAAGATCCCAATTATCCCCCAGGATCCGACGAAAATCCAGTTTGTAATTTGGAACAAGGAGGATGGGTCCTTGCTGCGGTTATATGGGATGTTGGCATCCCAACAATAAATGTGGGGTTTGGACCTGGTATGTTCCCGGTCGGTCCGGGATCCTATTTGACAAAATACGTGGAAAAATAGGTTCCATAACGCTAAATCAATCGTAACAGAGAGAAAATATATTCTAAAATCTTTTTTTTTTTTTAAAACGCATCAACCATCAATTTGATGGGAAAAATAAAACAAAAAACAAATAGAGGTGATAAAAAAAATGACTGAAATAAAAAAATTTACAAAAATCGTACTTTTAGTGGATACTATTCTTTGGTTCATATTTGGAATACTCCTTACATTCCTATATGATATGGCCATGAATCCTGCGGGATGGACAAACCCCTATCTTCCAAGAATGTTTGGGGGAGTTAATTTATTATCTGCTATTTTCGCAATTTTAATGCTTCGTAAAAAGGAATGGGAAGAAATTAAATTGACATTTGAGTATTTTATAGGATTACTTATATTCACATTAATCATTGAAGTTGCCGTATATGCTACGTTATACTCCACTTTTGAAGCTTCGTGGAGGCTACAAGGTTTATTTACTATAACTGTAGAAGCTGTGCTTTTAACGCTTGGAATTGTCTCTTATATCAAACAGAGAAGCTAAACGCCATAAATTAAAAAACTACTAATTTTTTTTTTTTATGT
>JABXKD010000074.1 GCA_013375475.1 Promethearchaeota archaeon | reverse complement strand
GATCAACGTGAAGGTGGGTTCCTCATAACAAAAATCCACCAAATCACAAATAGAATTTTCAAACAAATGCTAAAGGAGTATGGAATTAAGGAGTTAAACCCAGGACAAGGACGGATACTATTTGCTCTTTGGCAGAAAGATGGTGTCCCCATTCATGAGCTGTCAAAAAAAACTCAACTCACGAAGTCTTCATTAACAACTATGCTCGATAGACTCCAAAACTCCGGTTTTCTAAAACGAGAGGATGATGAGAACGATAGAAGAATAACTATTGTTAAGCTTTCTGAAAAGAGTAAGAACCTCCAAAAAAAATATGTTGATGTTTCAAAAAAAATGACTGAGGTGTTCTACGGAACGCTTACAGAGGTAGAAATAGATCAATTCGAAGCATACTTAAGAAGGATATTAAATAACCTAATAAATGCTAAATAATTATTTTTTTTTCCTTAATTTAATTTTTATTTAAACTTGGATTTGTTAGAATTTATTAATCTGATATTCCTAAGTCGATTTTCCAGAATATTTTAGTGTATCTTTTTTTTTGAAAATAGAGATTTCCAATTTTAATAAAATTTAATAGTTAATATTATTTTATATTTGAGTAAGGAAAGAAATACAAAGTTGAAAACTTTATCATCATGACGGAAAAAGGCGAAAAATCCACGTTTATGGAAATTATTTCTATTAAAAATATTGTAAACCTTTCTATTGTAGATATGGTAATGCTACAATTATTATTAAAACACGAAAAACCTGTAGTCAGACACATTTTGTATAACGAAATATCTCAATTCTTAAACCGAGAAAAGCAAAAGGTTGTAAAATCAATAAAATTTGACAGACAATCCCCTGGGGCTAAAGAATTTAAAGAGCTCCTCGATAATGACAAAAAATTCTCAACTTCAAGTTTCTATAATAGCTTAAAAAATCTTGAAGGAGATGGGCTTATTAAGTCAAATAAAAACGAAAAAGATAGAATAATCTCTGTAGAAGCTACAAAATTTACAGAAATTCTAATTAACACAATATCTAAACACATCATGAGGTTTGGATTAATTGAAGCCGAAAAAAATAAACTTTTTCCTGATATTATTAAAGAAGTAATACAGAAAGAGGTATTCGAGGTAAAGGAGATAAAGAAATTTGGTACTGCACTCTATATATCGTTCAGTGATTTTATTAATACTAAATGTATAAAATTTCTTGTTAACGCAACTGATAACTTATTTGTTTTATTAAAAGAAGAAGTTTTTGAAAATATTTGTAAAATGGGCTTAGAAAACATCCAAAATTCTTCTGTTTTTGGTGGAACCATTAGAGAATCTGATAATTTTTTTGATGCAGTTATTATGCCATATCACTTTAAAACTACCGAATTAAAAGATGTGACTAAAAAGACTATTCTAAAAGAAGCGTTTAGAATAACTAAAGAAAATGGTGTTGTAATTATTCACGGTTATAGTGATTTGCCAAATATTGAACATGCCTTGCTAAATACTTACATCAAATGGGTAAAAAATGTTTATACTGATATAGATACTAGTTCCGAAAATGGATTTAAGGATGAATTACTTAATGCTGGTGCAAAAGAAGCGAAAGTGTTTGTATACAAAGGAAACTTATTTGGCATCGGTCGTAAATAAATAAAAATCCTACATGAATAATTTGGCTGAAGGAAAGTTCTAACATTCTCTAAAAATTCCCAACCATAAAACTAAAAGATGAGCAGTTGAAACTATTATAATAAATAGTAGAACAATAAATGTTGCCTTTAATTTTTTATAGATCACATTTATAAACATGCTGAGCAATAATACAATAAGAATTGGCGTAAAAATTAATTATGGGAAATTAAATATATCCAAAGTAGATTCTGACATTTAAATTCTGACCCCTTTTTACTTTATCTTAAAGAATTTCTCGTTTCCAAATCTGGAAACCAAGATTTCCAAATAAATAGTAAACTTTTATATATCTGGAAAATATAATAAATTTATAAAATATAAATTTTATCACAAAAACAAAAATAAAAAATAATTGGTAGAATAAAATGACTGAAGAAACAAAAATTAGATCAAAAAAGGGTGGAGCTATGGGAGTAGTCTCTCTCATTTTGGGTGCAGGAGGAATATTTCTTTCCTATTTCTTTATCTTTCTTCATTTAGATAATATTGTATCTGCCGAAACCGCCGCCGCCACAGAGTGCAGACTTGTATCTCCCTTTTTCATACCGCTTTTTAATGTTATCGGTATTCTGGCAGGAATGATATGGTTAACAGCGGGTGTGGGCTTTTTCGGGAAAAAGGATTGGGCTTATTCCGTCGGTGTAATCGCCGTAGTTATAACCCTTTTTTCCAGCTTTTGGCCAAATATTCCTGCTATGGAAAGTAAAGCAGCGGTACCAGGTCCTTGGTTTCTGATTTTTTTCCCTAATTTATTGGTATACTTCATTCTAGTAATGAGAAAAGGCCACGAAAGGGGAAAGAAAGCATGGTTTGGTTTGGCACTTGGCATGGCATTCATTCTGAATTTCATAAACGGAATTGCAGCAACTACCAGAATGTCAAATAGATTACCAGAAATTAATCCACTGATTGACAATTATGCTCCGGCCAGTATGTATATGCTCACTATGCCAACGAACATGATTGCATCCATACTTTTTGGAATTACAACAATAGGAATTTTCCTAGCCAGAAATAAAGAAAAAGTGCGAATTGCTGGATTGGCTGGTGCATTCTTGGCAATTTCGGCAGGTTTTCCTTTAGCCTTCTATTCCATGTTCTTTGAAGGTGCGAGCTTTAGTTTCTCCATGTTTATCTTGGGTCCAGTTGTTAGCCTTTTGGTTGGGATCTTCATCCTGTCTTCCAAAATGTGGAATAAACTCACGGGTAATACAAAGTGAGCAAATTTATTTTCATTTTTTTTTCTTTTTTGATATTAATGAATAAAAATAGCTTTGGATGTGAAAAAAATTGGAACGAAAAAAATTGTATGGTATAATTCTAATTGTAGTAGGATTAGTATTTATTCTTTTAAATCTAATTGTGGTTTATCCATTTATTAGTTGCTTTTATGCTCCTCTTACATTTTGGCTTCTCGCAATTGTAGGGGTTACAGGTGGAATATTATTATTTTTTGATATAAACTTATTCCATTCCGAGGAGACTTAAAAAAAAAAGCATTCTAAAAAGTATTCTCTAAAATCATCTAATTTTTTTTTCTATTTCTTTTTATTTTTTTTTATTCTTGATATCCTATCTCAATATCATTTTAATTTTTCTTGGATAACTTGCCATACGTCTTCTGCTTCTAATTGTTTAAAAGGCTTTTTTTGGAATTGAGATTTACAAAGTTCATTTATTGTGCTACTATAGGGAGCCGAAATTCCTAGCTTTTTCGCAAGACTGATGAGATATCCATTTAAATGTTCAAGTTCGGATTGAGTTTTTTGGCGAATGATGATATCTTGAGTCATACTATTTGGACCAACACCCTTTATCTGATTCAGAACCATCGTTCCTGATGTTTCGTCTGATTCCTTGGCGACTTTTTTCAATACGCTCCAGGGAACTAATCCGGGTAATCTATGTTCCTTGAAACCGGCTATTTCTAAAATATTAATTCCCTCAACTAGAGTTCTATAGTAAATATGACCCAATTTTGGAACCGAGTCTTTATCTATTTCGGTGTGATTAATTAATGTTAGGATTGAGTTTGATAAATTGAAAACCAATTTAGTGTGAATTGCATCTTGGATCCTCTGGGAAATTCTAAATTTGAAACCACCAACAAAACTATTCTTAATATCATTCATTTCAGTTTGAAGATTGTTATTTAAAGTACCAATAATAGCATAACCTTTAACTGCATGACCAAATACACCGGGTTGATCTCTCCATGCGGAGATCATTATATCACCGTATATAACCTTCGAAAAATATTTCGGTAAAACTCTTTGATTCTCAACCCCATTTTGTAAAGCGATTATAATTGGATTATCTCCAAATTTAGAGTAGATATCTTTTGCTACTTCTTCAAGGTCATAGTTCTTAACAGCGATTATAACTACAGCTGTATTCGGTTTTTCGTTTAAATCGTCTATAATATTTACTTTTATTACTTTTTTATAATCGAGCGAGTTTTGATACAAAATTAAACCTTTAGTTTTAATGACTTGAGCGTTTTGACCTCGCGCTAATAAATAAACATTACTATAGACAGGAGTTATCCACCCACAAATAGAAGCACCAATCGCTCCAGCTCCATAGATAACGATATCAGGATTTATTTGATTTTCTTCCATTGTATACCAAACCTCATTCTATTAAATTTATTAGATGTTAAGTAAGAAATTATTATATATCTAATTTTTTAATTTAGGCTTAAATTAACTTTTTTAGTATTGAATCCTTTATTTTTATAAGATGGATGAGGAAAACATTTGGGAAAATGCCAATTGGACTGTACAGGCACGCAGTATTGTAGAAGCTGTTACTAAATTTCCAGATAAATCCAAAATAATTCTCTTGCTGCGACATTCTCATAGAAATAATCCTACAGAAAATGAGAAGTTGCACGAGTTAAAGTTAACACCTCAAGGTCATCAAATTGCTAAAATTTTTGGTCAAGGGTTACCCATATCGAGGCCACTAAGATTGTTTCATAGTGTTGTCGAACGCTGCCAAGAAACAGCAGAAGACATTTTAAAAGGATTTGAAAGTGTTGGAGGAAAGGGAGCCTTAAAAGGAGCTCTAACTCCGCTATTTCATGCCGGAACCGCTCCAAAATTCTTTTTAAACTTATTTAAAAATGGATCTCCCCTCGAATTTATGTATCGCTGGGCAGTTGGTTTTTATTCTCCTGAGAAGATAACCCCATTTCAAACATATTGTCAAAATGCAGCAGATGTTATCTGGAGGGGAATAAAACACGCTCAAGAAGGTGGAATAGATATTCACATTACACACGACATATTTTTAATCGCGTTAAGATACGGGTGGTTTGGATTACCTCCTGATCAGGAATGGGTTCCTTTCTTGGGTGGTGTTGCATTCCTTTTAACTGAAAACGAAATAGAACTATTTGATAAAGACCGATTTCTTTCAATACCGAATCCCTATTGGTGGAAGAATAAAATTTCATATTAGAAAGGAATTAAAACTCAAACCTGCACTTTGTGCAAACTCTCTTTTTCATGTAAATCCTTCTTGGGGAATAACAGATTATTTTTGTTTTATCATCAACTTCTTTAATGGAAAATCCCATAGCTCCACAATTTGGACATTTTCGTTTATTTTGTCTGAGACTTGTATCCGCAGGGATAATAGTAGGAATAACTTCTTTTGGCACTTTAATCGTTTCTACTTGAGGACTTTTATATTGACTAGGTCTTGATTTTTGTTGCAATTTCTGGATTTGAGCTTTCAGTTGGGAATTTTCATCCTTTAATAGACTAATTTGAATTTCGCTTTTCTCCAGTAGTGCAAATAGTTCTGTAATCTGTCCTTCTAATTGTCGAAGTTCCTCTTCGTCTTCAGGCGACAAATTATTTAGATTATTATACATCATGTATTCGTATACCTCGTGGTTTTTACAGAAATGTATTTCTAAACCTAAATAAAACTTACGTTAGATTAAAATATATAGTTTATTCATCCTCGAAAAAAAATATTTATACCAAAGCAACTTCTTATCTTTTTTATAATTTTTTAGGAAAATCTTCATATAGAAATGCCAATTGCATATAGCGTTAATACAACCTAAAATAATTATAGAAAGAGTAGAGCAAAAATGGAAATAAATAACTCAACAAAAATACTCCCTTTAGTTGATAAGTATCCCAAAGTTTACGACGAATTATATAAACTTTCTTCTAAAGCAAAGAGGTTCAAAAATCCAATCGTAAGAAAAACGATAGGAAAGAAAGCTACGCTCGAAATGGTTTCAGTAATACTGGAAGTTCCTTTAGAAAGAATTATTTCGACCATTAAGAGCGCTATTGAAGCTAGTGCTGATATACCTCCCGAGAAAGATCGAAAAGAAATGTTGAAAAAGCTATTACTTGACATGCATAAAGGTGTTGATGTTGAAACATTAAAGACTCAATTTAAAGAAGCTGTTGGAGACATAACGTCTTATGAAATCGGTCAGTTGGAGCAGCAACTTATAAATGAAGGACACTTAGATCCAAAGGAAATTACGAAATTAAGCGATTTGCATGTCGAATTATTCAGAGATTCTTTAGACATGAAAGAAGAATATGAAACTATCCCCGGGCATCCGATCCATACCTATCTACAAGAAAACTTGGAAATATCAAACTTAGTTCGACAAACTAGATCAGCATCAGAGGTTGAAAAAATAGAACTATTTCGCAAATTAGGGGAACTAACCACACACTACGAGCGAAAAGAGAACCAACTATTTCCCATCTTAGAGAAACACGGGATTTCTGGACCGCCTCAGGTCATGTGGGCAGTTCACGATGAAATTAGACCCTTGTTAAAATCAACTCAACATGAAGATATTGAAATAGCTTTACAAAAAATAGAGGATATGATTTACAAAGAGGAACACATACTATTTCCCATGACATTGGAGTTCTTCAGTGAATCGGATTGGGTTAGCGTTCGGGAAGGCGAAGAGGAAATAGGTTTTGCGTTCGGAGTTACACCTGGCAATCAATGGAAACCAGTAACCTCCGCTGATCTTCACAAACCACTTCCTGAAGAAAGTGTAAAAGCTGAAGGTGCTCTCAATCTCGACATAGGGAAGTTAAACATAGATCAAATTAATATCATGTTAAAAACTTTACCCGTAGATTTGACCTTCGTAAATGAAAACGATGAAGTAGCATATTATTCCGATGCAGAAGATCGAATTTTTCCAAGAAGCCGGGGAATTATTGGCCGAAAGGTTCAAAAATGCCATCCTCCTAAGAGTGTAGATGTTGTAGAAGATATTTTAGAGAAGTTTAAATCAGGAGAAAAAAAAGTCGCAGAATTCTGGATTCAAGCAGAGGGAGCTTTTATAATGATCAGATACTTCGCTATGCATGACGATGATGGAAAATATGTTGGAACTTTAGAAGTCTCCCAAGAACTCTCCAGGTTGCGATCTGTTGAAGGTGAACGGCGCTTGGTACAATGGAAAGATTAGATTAATTTAAAAACTATTTTTATTCCTTTTCAATTTTTAAGAATTTATCGTTTCCTTCCCACAAAAAGGACAAATTTTAACTCCATATTCAATTAACTTCTCGCAAAATCTACATTTCATTTTTAATCCCCTCCGAGATAAGATACTTGGTCCCGTAGATAAATCGTTGAGGAAATCTGTAGCTGTATCTTGATTTATAATTAAATAATCTCCATCTATTAAAAAATTAAACTGCTTAGCCCATTGGAAAACCTTTTCAGTAAACAGTTTCTCGTCCATATCTAATGCTGTCTTAATCATATCAAGCCTTACTTTACTTGAGACTTCCATCATCGATTTAACTCGATTGATTTTTTCTTTTTCCTCTTTTTCTAAACGTGTCTGTTCTGAAGATTTGTATATTTTTGCTTGATTGACTAGCTCTAACAATCTTTCTGTTTTAGTTTTTTCCTTTGAATATCTCCCGATGTGCTTTTTAAGTGTTGTAAACGAGTAAAATTTACCCTCTTTAGTTTGAATGTTTACAGCAGGACCTGATTTTGACATATCACTTGAGATATTAATAATATTTAATATAGATATTTGCACTATCGATTTCTCATTAAAAGGTTTAAACGATAAATAATCCTCGTTTAGAAAAATTATTCCAGGTAATGCTTCAGATGTAAGATCTTCTTCTTCCATGGCGCAATTCTTAAGACTACCTATAGTTTCAAATAGAATGGGGTTTTCTTTTTTAAAAGTACTACGCGTCAGTTCCCTAAATAGATCTTCGGTTGCTCTTTTTGAGGTAGTAAGCGAACTTCGCTCCTTTTTGTGTGGATAAAAGGTGTAACTCATTCCTTGGACGCTAACCAATTCTATAGTCGGAAGTTTGAATCGATTCTTTACCGAGAAATTCTCGATATCGTTCAATCTCAAATGAAATAAAATGTTGTCTTTTTCGGATTTAAACCGGAATTCCTTATCAGTCAACGTAATCATTCCTCTGGACTTTCTCGAAATTAACGCCCTGTATGATGTTTGACCAGAAGTAAAATTACCATACGACTCGAAAAGGACTACCATTTCACGTTCATAATAAAACTTTAGTAATTTATAATTTTCCATTCTAATCATGTTTTAAAAAAGATAATAAAAAAAAGAGGAAAAATCAAGAACTAATAAAAAGTAAAATTCTCCTCCCATGAGCAGCTTAATCGTTTCTATTTTTCTGACTTTCCTTAAATATTTCTTACTTTTTTACGCGTTCTAAATTAACTATTACATTAATTTTTAATAACGTCTATCTGATCTAAAACTCTGACGCGGTCCTTTTTCTACAACCGTTAAATCTGTTGCTTGCGGGCCTTTGTCGCCATCGGTAACTTCAAATTCTACAATATCCCCTTCGTAGATGATTTTAAAATCATCATCCTCTCCCTTAATCGCAGAGAAGTGAACGAAAATATCACCAGAACCATCCTCTCGAGTAATAAATCCATAGCCTTTTCGGCTATCAAACCACTTTACTGTTCCTTTAACCATCGAAAAAACCTTTGAAACATTTAGAGTACATTACTATATCTGTACTCATCACCTTTGATGTAACAAACATTAATAATAAATCTTAGTAAAATTGAATACAAGAAATTAAGAGAAATAGGTTTTTATTGATATTTTTACAATTTTTTTAATTTAAGAAATAAAATTGTCAAGTTGAGATTAAAAAGTTATATATAAGTTTTGATTTAAAATAATAACACCCTAAACTCCGAATATAAAACTGTTACAAAACCTTAGTGGATGAGTTCTTATGGTGAGTTTGAACGATCTAACCGTTTCTTTATTGGACAAATTAGCAAAGGAAATCGGAATCAAACCTAACAAAAAAGATAAAAAAGAGGACAAAATTGTAAATATTAAGAGTGCTGGCATTGAAGAACTCCGACTTAATCAACTCATCCAAAAGTATTACGAGCAAAAATCCCTTCCTAAAAAGACGAGTAAAGACCAAATTTCAGAGTTGAAAGGTAGAGTTAAACTTCTTGAAGAACAAGTAAAATTCTTAATGTCAGAAATTAAAGTATCGAAAATCTCTCTTTTGAAAGAAAACGACCACGATATTTTAACCGTTACAACTGACCTGGCTGAAATTAAGAAATTTATTAAATCTATTATCTCTCCGGGAGAATCGATTACAATAGATGAGTTAATAGACATAAATGAAATTCAAAAAATTCCGTTAATTACTTTAAAGCACTCAATTTACGATCTTATTGACGAGAATGTGTTCGATGTTGCTGAAGGTAAATCAAGGCAAAAAATCGGGGGAAAAATAGGAGTGCTAATAAGAAAATAATGAATTATAATGATTTAATATATTAATTATGTAATTTTTTAAATATCCATTAAGGTTTTAACAATGAGTGAAAACGAACAGAGAAGATTACTAAAGGAAAGAAGGAGTATACGACGATATGATTCTCGTCCTATAGAAGAGGAGGTTCTTACTGAAATATTTGAGGCTACACGTTGGTGTTGGAGCGCAGTAAATAGGCAACCTTGGAAATTTTTGGTAATTCGAAATAAAGAGCTTATATCAAAAGTAGCTAAGGAATGTACAACTGGAACCTTCGCAGCTGAAGCACCTGTATTAGTAATCATTGTTGGTGATGTTGAGGCTCAACCAAATTGGTATTTGCAAGATACGTGTTTCGCTTCCTTGCAATTGGCTTTAGCTGCTTGGACTTTTGGTATTGGAACTTGCTTTATTGGTAATATAAATAGAGATAAAGTAAAAAAATTATTAAATCTTAATCAAAATGATTATTTGTTGACCGTTCTTCCATTAGGATACCCTTATGGAGATATTCCAGAACCTAGACCGCGGAAATCCTTAGAAGAAATTGTAGAATATTTTGATTAATTGTTAAGACACATCTTATACAACAACTTTTTTTTTATAATATGAAAAGATTTTTACACGATTAGTTAAACAAAAATTGAATATAGATGGATTTGACTAGAGATCAGATCGAACGATATTCACGCCAAATGATATTCCATACTAATCCTGAAATTAAACCAATAGAAGCTAATTAAGCGGGATAAATAATTACTTTTAAACTCTTATCTAAAATAGAGTCCCCTTAGTAAAAATAACTTTACGGGTAAAGTAACATATTTATTTACTTCCTTAAATAAATAACACACACAATATAACTCATAAAAACTAATTATATAGTGTTAACTAAATGAATAAGACTAATTTGATCAAATGTGTCTTCGCAGTTGCTATTGGCCTCTTCATGCTCCTTGTCGCGCCTATACTAGTGCAGATAACTCTGGATCCTCTTATAATTGCGCTTCAAGCTGCAGGACCTCAGTATAGTAGTGGAATAACTCTATTCTCCTTATTTTATCCTTTGTGGCGAGCTGTAGGATATGTGGCGGGAATTATTCTACTAACAATTGTCCCATCAATCTATAAAGGTAAGGAATGGACTATGAAGGTGGAATTAACTGCTTATGCAATACCTTCCATAAGTGGAATGTTCATGTTTCTCCCTTACATAAGTTTCGTAGGGGGTTTCCCCATCCCTATGATGATCTCGTTTGTTGGATTGCTGGGCTTTTGGAGCGTAATACTCTTCCATAAGCACGATAATCTTCTTGAAAAAATAGTGAACTTAATCACATATACGTTTATCGGCATGTTGGCAACACATGCGTTTGTTATTGGCATTGGAGCACAAAGAATGTTGTTGACAAGACCGGGCCAACCTGGTTTCGCGGGCTTAGAATGGTGGATTTTAACTCTATCCGGTGAGGTGAATTGGATTGCTGTACTTATGCTTTTTGGTTCTATCCCTCTGATGGCAGAGCGTAAAAAAAATGGGTGGTGGTTAGCATTTGTTCCGGCTTTAACTATTATAACGATCAACATTCCAACACAAATTATTCGAACGAAGACGCTTGATTATCTGATCGGTGCGTTGCTCGCTGTTGGTTTATTAGCTCTTCTATTGATTTTCAAAGATCGATTGATTGATGAGAACCAAATTACCCTAAGGGACTAATTTCAATAAACTATTTTTTTTTCTTTTCTTGATGAAAGAATTAGCATAAGTATAAATTAATAAAAAATTTATTTTGTTAATATGGTTGTTTTTACCTTTGTCGTATGTGCTGAACCTTACAAGTTCGAAGCGATAGATACAATGCTTAACTTAGGACAAGCAATCCTAAAGAAGGGTCATAAAATATTAGGTATATTCTTTTATGGAAGCGGCGTCTATAGTGCGAAACGGGAAATAAATATAAGCCCATCAATGAGAGATTTGCCTAAACGTCTTCAAAATTTTGTTAACGAGAACGATATGGGTTTATCTGCATGTAGCACTTGGATGAACTTTACTGGCTTAAATCCTGAGGAATTAGTCAAAAACGCGTCTCAAGTAGGTTTAGGAGGATTGTCTGAGTGGATGGCAGAATCAGATAGAGTAATTGTTTTCGGGCCTGGAGGATGATTTTATGGTCAAATCAGTAGTTATTTTATGCGAAGATTCTCCCATTGGTAAGAATTCAGCTGTCGAAGCGATCCGAATGGGTGCTGGAATTATGGCAGTAGGAGATCTAGACGAATGTAAGATAATCTTTATGGGTGATTCAGTTTACTTTTTATCCAAGAAGTTTGACCCCGAGAAAGTTAATAGGGAGGCCCCTTCGAATATTTTCCGGTTAATGGAACTTTCTGATTTAGATGTTTTCGTTCTAGATTCTGCTTTAGAAGTCGCGGGTATAAAAGATTCGGATTTAATAGACTATGATAATATAAAAGTGGCAGATATGCAAGAAATTTCAAAATTAATCTTAGAGGCAGACGTGACGTATAGGTATTGATATGTGAAGGTGATGATAATGGAAATTGAGAAAGATATTGTATATTTATACGGATTCAGTACTCGAAAACAAGTGTATCTTGACAACTTGTTAGGCATTGTAAGTAAACAGATTAAAAATAATACTAGTATAGCAATCGTTCTAATTCAAGATGGGGTAATAGGAACATCACAAAGTGGTATAATGCCAAATTTGTTAGATAAATTGTTAAACCTCTCAATATCGGTATTTGCACTGAATCCCGATCTATTAGCGCGAGGGATTGAACCAAATACAGTTGATCCTAGAATAAAATGTATTGAATACAACGATCTTGTTGATATTTTAGCGCAAACTCCAAAAGTAGCATCTTGGATGTAACACTAAATTTGAGATCTATCACCTTTTTATTATTAGTTATCTAATTATTCATTAGTTATTATATTTGAAATCTGATAGGTAAAGAAAAATGCAGATTGTAGATTTAGACGAAAAATACAACGATCTTTATTTTATGTGTTTAGAAGATTGGAGCGACGAAATGAAAGAAGCAGGGGACCATAAAGAGGATTGGTACAGTAAAATGAAAGATAAGGGTCTTGGCGTAAAATTGGCTTTGAACAAAAAAGAAGAGGTTGTAGGAATGATACAATACATTCCAATCGAGTATTCTTTTGCTGAAGGAGAAGACCTCTACTATATTAATTGCGTATGGGTACATGGCTACGAAGAAGGTGTTGGAAACTTTCAAAAAAAGGGTATAGGCACTAAACTGATAAAAGCTGCTGAAGAGGATATCCGCGGTAGAGGTGCTAAGGGAGTAGTAGCGTGGGGTGTATCGTTACCTTTTTGGATGAAAGCTTCTTGGTTCAAAAAGCATGGATACGAAAAAGTTGATAAACAAAGTATGGCAGTTTTACTATGGAAACCATTTTCTGAAGATGCTGTCGCACCTAAGTGGATAAAACAGAAAAAGAAACCCGAGAAAATTCCTGGAAAAGTATCAGTCACAGCATTCTTAAACGGGTGGTGTCCTTCTCAAAACATCGTATTCGAAAGAGCAAAGAGAGCAGCATCAGAATTCGGAGATAAAGTCGTGTTTACGGAGATTGATACTTTTAATAGAGAAAATTTTTCAGAATGGGGTATTGCGGACGCCCTTTTTATCGATGGGAAGGAAGTTAGAACTGGACCCCCGCCTTCTTACGAAGATATTAAGAACAAAATAAATAAACGAGTCAAGAAATTGAAATAAATTTCTTTTTCTATAATTTTATTAGTTCATATATTCTATTTTATAATAATTACATCATAGTTGGACTGTAAATATGTCTAAAGTTAAAGAAGCCTATAAAGAAATAGAAGATATTATTGGTTCGAAATATATTACTGATAAAGACTTTATGAAAGCAGCTTATTCACGAAATGTTGATCCTGCCTTCCCCGATAGATGGGCAGATTTTATAGTCAGACCTGAATCTTCAGAAGAAGTCTCAGAAATTGTAAAAATTGCCAATAAATATAACATTCCTATGGTTCCAAGAGGTGGTGGTGCAGATCTAGTCGGTGGTTCTGTTACTCAAGGAGGATGTCTTTTAGATTTAACGAGGATGAATCAAATTATTGAAATTAATGAAACAGACTACTATTGTGAAGTAGAATGTGGTATTACCTGGGGATCATTATTGTCTCAACTACATCAAAAAGATTTAACGACTGGAGTATTAGGTCCCGGAAGTGGATATTCTGCAACAATCGGGGGTGGGTTGTCAAATAGTACAGCAGGATTTGGTTCAACAAAATATGGTTTAGTTCCGGATATTTGTTTAGGTGTAGAAGTTGTATTACCAAACCCCAAAGGTACAATAATTAGGACTGGTGCGGCAGTTAATAAATTTGCTAAACCATTCTGTAGATATGGGGTTGCACCAGATTTTACCGGTTTATTTATGGGAGATGTTGGAACCATGGGTATTAAAACTAAAGCTTTCTTGCGCCTATTTCCTGAAACGCTATTTAAACAACAAAGATATTACATACTAAATAGCAACGATTATAACAAAGTGTATGAACTTATGTACAAGCTACGTAAAAATATTAGAGATGGATTGCATGATGTATTAGTAGTACCCCTAATTCTCGTTCAATTATTGTCAACTATGACAGAATTTAAACCAGAAAAAAGGCCAAGATTAAAAGGACCTGTTTTTTCAATACTAGTAGAAGCTATGGATGAGAGAGTTTTGGAAATATATCTTGAAAAAGTTGATTCTATTATGAAAGAAGAAGCTAGACCTTTCGAATGGCAAGAGATTGATACCTCCCTTACTCTTTCTAAAGATTGGAAATTTAATCTAAAATTTGCTTATAATTATTTTAATAAATACATCTCTATTACTCCACCAAAAATTTCTTGTACTACATGTCACAAAGTACCTATAAGTGCAATTCCAGAAGTAGCAAAATCTAGTGCTCAGTTTGATAATAAATACAGAGGCGAATTACCTCCAGATAGCATGTCCCTATTCGCTACTGTTATATTCCTTTTACCTAATGGAAATTGTGTAATTGTTGGTGGATTTAACGCTGATAATGTAGACGAACAACGCGAAGCTTCTATGAAGATGTGGCATAAGAAATTAAGACATCAAGTTCGGTATGGAGGTGTCCATTATTGGCTTGGAGAAGCAATCTCCCAATCCATTGTTGAAGCTGATGCGTATACTCCTGAATTTATTCAGTTTTTCAAGGATATGAAAAAAACGGTTGATCCTAATTATTTATTGAGCCCAAAGAAGTTTTACATGTACAACTACGACCATGATCTTTCAGAGCATATAATTAAAGATGAAGAATAAGAGAATAAAGATGGAAGAATCAAATTTACTAGAACAAATCATTCCGTAAATTATTAGTAATTTTTAAATGCATAATCAATTTACAAAAATTAATCCAACAAGAAAATATATGACGTAATTAAATTATGAGTTTTTTAAGAGAATCTGGCGGATTTATGTCTAGCCGCGAGTCTGCTGATTTTTACGATGCTGAAATGTTAGTGGTTTATTGGGAGACCAAACCTGAAATAATTGAAAAGTTACTTCCACCTCCTCTAAAACCGGTTGAATCACCTACTGTATATGCTTTCGTAGCAGATTATCCAAAAACTAATTTTGGTGCTGTTTATAAAGAAGCAGCTGTTTTCCTTTCATGTGAATATGAGAATATTGAGGGTGGATATTGTTTAGCGATGCCAGTCACTGATGATATGGCCCTAGCAGCGGGGAGGGAGGTTTTTGGTTATCCTAAGAAAATGGCTAATATTTACTACCATAAAGAGAAAAGAAATGCTGAAGGATGGGCAGAACGCCATGGGACGCGTTTTTTTGAAGTTAAAGCGAAATTAAATGGAAGACCCAACTCTCCCGAGTTTTTAGATCTAGTTACTGAAAGAACTGGCGGAGCTACTGGTGGTGGAATAGAAATCACAGAAGTTACTTATAACTATAAGCATTTTCCATCTCCCGATGGCAATTATTTTGATTATAATCCCCGATTAATTAGAGAAGAAGTAGTATTTAGACCAACAGAGTTGAAAATCGGAAACGCTGATTTATCTCTCAAATCATCAGAGAGCGATCCTTGGGGCGAACTCGTAGTTAATAAAATACTAGGAGCGCTATATCTAAAGGGTAATAATTCTATGTTAAGAGGACATATTGCAGCAGAATTAGAATCAGAGAAGTTTGTCCCATATTCATTCCTTAAATGGGATATTGATATTTAATTATTATTTTTTTTAAATTCTATTAATGTCTTTTTCAATTAAAAAATATTCACAATTTACACCTTCAAGAAAATATAAATAACAAATAAATATGTCGTGAAATTCTAAAAACTATTATAATAAAATGAGGTTCTATTATGTTATTTGACATCTTTAACGAAGATTGGGCTCAAACTTTTAGCTCTCCAGAAGATATCGTATGGTTCCTGATCCTTTACTTGATCTTTCTCTTAGTAATGACGATCTTTCTTAAAATCGCTTTGAGTTTATTCAGCAGTGCGAGACATACGGAATTTGGATCCGTATTCTTAACTTCTTTCGTAATTACTATTATTTATGCTCTAACATTTCTATTCTTAAGCAGTGCGAGTTGGGTGACATGGGTAATTGTTCTGATTGTGGCTTGGTTGATAATAAGTGCCCGTCATCATACAGGACTCTTTGGTGCAATAGCAGTAACCATCGTGGCTTTTATACTCTATGTTATCGTAGCAATATTGCTTGGCATACTATTGGGTGTAACTTTAATAGTTTTACCCTTCTAAATTCCTTTTTATTTTATAGAGATGTAATCGATAAAATTAACAAAGTTCTCCATTCTCTTCATAGCAGTCGAAAATACTATCAATATTATCAATGTAATCAGACATAGAATTGTACCATGTATCAAGAAGCTCACGAAGTTGCTGTTTTATCATGTCTAAATTTTTTGTCCCATATAAATATAAATATCCACGTTTATTTGTTTCTCCTTTGCCATCTTTTTCGCTGTATTCTTTTAGCGAAACTGAACGCTTCTCAATAACGCCAGCATCGTTAAGTTTTATCAGAGCTCTTTGAATTGAGCTTCGATCTTTATCAAATACTTCAGTTAATTTCATAGTAGTCACATCCTCGTTTTTTAATATAAACGAAAAGACATTCGATTCTATGACATTAAGTCCTAATATACATTTTAATAGCTTTTCGCTTTTGAAGACTTTATTCTCTTCTACCATTTTTTCTAGCTGTTTTGAGATACTTTCCAAAGATTTCCACCTAATAATTATATATAAAATTAAAAATAAAAAATAAATTAAGTAAACGATCTTAGCTTTTCTAAGACTCTTCTCAAATGATCTTCGTTTACAGCGCCAACTACTTTATGTATAACTTTATCATTTTTAATAAACAGTGTCGTTGGAATTCCCGTTATTCTATACTCCTGAGCTATAGCACCCACTTCGTCTACATTTACCTTAACAAAGATAAATTCTTTGTAAAGTTCCTTTTGAAGCTTCTCAAACACGGGGGCAAACATCATACATGGTGAGCACCATACTGCCCAGAAATCTATTATTAAAATCTTTTCTGAGTAATCAGATTTAAGTTGTTTAAATTCTTCTGCTGAATGAATCTTAACTATTTCAATTGGCATAGATTGGGTTTTTAACAGCATTTCAGCCTTTTTTAG
>JABXKD010000073.1 GCA_013375475.1 Promethearchaeota archaeon | reverse complement strand
CTCTCTCCATCTTGTCAACTAAAGCTAACGCTTCAATAAAATTTGCATCGTCCTTAATCTCAAATTCGTATTCCTTACCACTTTGTAAACCTTTTAGCGGAATAGATATTTTAAATTTTAATTTTTTGACTAATCTCACCTCTAATGGATTGTTAAGGATAATCTTCTATAATAAATAAATAAATAAATAAAAAAAAATTAAATTTTTTTACTCAACTTCTTTCTAGCTTTTTTAAGATCGCTATCGGTGAATTTATGTACGAGCTTAGGAAATAATCTCATTATTCTCCAGTACACTTTAGACGATCCGGCGTGAATGTAAAACTTCTCTTTCAATACACCCTTAATTATGATTCTCGCTACTTCATCGGGTTCCATAAGCCCTGCTTTTTCTGCAATGATGTTTAACTCCTCAGGTCTGGTTTTTGCTTCTTCATGAAGTCCGAAAGTATCCGTATCAGGCGGGTAAACTATAGAAACTTTAATATTATATTGCTTGTATTCATTTCTCAGAACCTCACTTAGCCCTACGATTGCAAATTTAGTAGGAGTATACGCTGCATAACCCATTACACCAATGTATCCCGCAAGAGAAGACATGTTGATAAAATAACCCTCTTTTCGTTCCATATAATAGGGTAATATCGTTAAAATTGAATTTAATTGACCAAAAAAATTGGTGTTCATATGAAATTTGTAATCTTCGATGGTCAGTTTATCCGTATAATTCGGATAAGAGATACCTACGATGTTAAACGAATAATCTGGAACCCCAAACTCTTTGATGTGCTTTTTAAATAACTGCTCAACTTGTTCCATATTAGACATATCGCAAGAAATGACTTCCACCAATTGACTCTCGTCTATTTTCAAGCTTTTAATCTCTTCAGCAGCATCGTTTAACGTTTCTAAAGTTCTAGCTACTATACACACGTTCCCACCTAATTGTATGAATATTTTTGCTGTAGCTTTGCCAATCCCTTTTGACCCACCACTTATTATTGCCCATTTTCCTTTAAACGGTTGATTTTTTATAATTTTCTCTTTAGGCATTAGATTTCATCCTTCCTTTTGATTTTAGAAATTTATATATCCGTAAATCAAGCTTAGTACGCCCATAATCAATACAATCGAAACGATCCCTATACTCATATAAGCGTCCAAATTTTTTGTTTTGAAGAGTCCATTTTGGAGATTAAACGCAAGATCGATTAGGCCTAAAAACATTAAACCTCCCCCAGCAACAATAGTAAAAAAGATTCCGAATCGTTCCCCGGATAGAAGTCCTACCGCCGCGATAAGCAGACATACAGTAATAAGCCCTAAATCTGGTAAGGGAAAAGATCTCTCGTGTTTTAGATACCACTCTTCTTTCTCTGGATCTTTGTTTTCTACCTTAAAAAAGAATATCCAAAAACCTACAATTCCAACTGCTAGAATTATCTGAAGTACTGCTAATACAATTTCAATCATTTTTATCACTTTTTATATCAATTTTTTTCAATAGTTATAATTAATTATCGATTATCTTTTTTATATAAATTATAGTGTATATCCCTAATAATCATAAATATTTTTAAATTTCTTTATAATTTATTAGGAGGGATGACGATAAGGATAAATATAAAGAAGATAATACAGGATATTTGATTTTAATGGTTTCATTTGTTTTTGAATTTTTATTTAACATTACAGAAATAAGTAGTTTTGCTTTAGTTATTAAACGATTTCACATTTTCTTGAATTTAATCCCTTGTATATCAGTACTAGCCCAATAATTAAAGTAAAGATTGCTAAACCAGACCAAAAGACAGCCCAATATCGATCTAAAAATTTCCATCCATCATATACATCATGAATTATGTAACCTAATTGAGGTGTTTTATAATCAGTAAACCCTAAAAAACCCGCTGATGTATACAACAAAATGGCAAAGATTAAAATACATGGAATATAAATTATCAATTCTCTGAGGATATTAATTAATTTCGGCTTAGTATTTGCAATTTTACGTGTAAACATTGGTATTAATAATATACCAATTATAAAAACTTGTACTGAATGATTAAGTCCAGATATCATTAACATGAAATTCGTAATTACTATACTTGGAAAAATACTGAATGAACTCATAACAATAAATATAATTTGTTTATTTGAATGATTAAATTTACTCGCGAGAATTCCAAATGGTAATCCTCCCATTAAACCTATAGCGATAATCCACCCTCCAGATGCTAGTAAATCCCGTATGCCCCAGATTATAAGTGCTAACAAATCATACCCAAAATAAGCTGTCCCCAAAGGGTGTTCTGGAGACGGAGGCAAATATCTATTACCTCCAAAACTCGGAGGTGTTATGTCTGATAATGTGTAAGGAGTGATCAGTTGAGGAAAGATTGCAATAATAATGAGGAATACAACTATACTCGCTCCAGCTATGCTAAAAGGTGATTTCGCTCTATCCAAAAAGTATTTTTTTAATTGAGTTTCCTCATCTTTCAAATTGTCAGTAAAATTTCTTTTTACCTCATCGACTTGAATATTATTAGTAGGATTTAAGCGAGAAGGGCGTTTTAGAATGAAAAAGAGATTTGAAATAAAAGTGGTAATTACAAAGATTATAATAATTATAAACATGCATCCTTGGATGAGGTAAAAATCAGGAAACTTCAATGCATTAAGAATTGTATAGCTAAATCCACGTAAAGCAAATGTTACATCTATTAAAATATAATATGTAAAAAATAAACTAAATATCATACTAGTTTGCAAAGAGTTTGAAATGATGGAATCATTTTGAGAAGAGGTTGTTAATTTGGCGATCATCTGTTTACCAATAAGAGCAGTCGCTAGAAGAGTTAAGAATAGAGTTGGTAATATAAAATACACAAAGATCTGAAACGAGAGTACCCATTCTTCAGCAATAATAGAATCTAATATTAAAAAACCTGTAACAAGGGGTGGTGTGTAACCATCCCACTCGTTTACTGGTAAGATTCCAATAAAAAGTTTTTGTAAATAAAAACCGAACCAAAAGATCGGAGTCACAACCCCGAGTCCACCCAAAATTTTAAACATCTTTTTCAGGCGAGCTTGACCCGTTCTACCTGAAACCTTCTTAAGAAATTTGCCTAGTATAAAGCCAATTACTAATGGTATTATCATAATTTCAATCATACGTGGAACTGACGATCTTAACAATTCAAAAACAGTAGAACTACTCATTATTGTTTTAGAATTTCCCCAATCTCCAGTAAAAAAACTGATTAGATATCTAACGAATTGGATTAAAATAGGATCACGTTCTATTTCTAAGGGTGAGTCCGGATCAAAAATTATTATTGGATGATATTCTGGAACTTGTAACATAAGAAAAAAATTGATTATCAATCCAATTAATAAAAATGAGATCGTAATAAAGAGTGTCTTAAAGAAGTTTATTTTGAAGTTCTGAAATCTCTCGTGAGTAATCAAAAGGTTTTTCACCTTGTTTTAAATCTTTTTCAATTAAATGTTATGCAATATAATATGAATCAAAGTAAACTTTTAAAAAAAATTAAAAGATTTAGGATAAATATATAAATCTACAATGAATTATTAACTGCAAAAATTAGGTTGAATCTTTTGTCATATTCAGTAGAGAGTGAAAAACTTCAAAAGTTTGTTGTCGTTATAAAATATCTTCAATTCGTCTTCCTTGCAATTTTACTATATGGTACAGCCATGTTAAGCTATGACATAGTTCAAATCATACCAGATATACAGATATCTGCGTGGTCTATAGGTTGTACGGTTTTTGGTGGAGAGGGGGCCATAGTGTCTTACTTTATAATAAGATCCACAGAAAAGAAAATTGCCAAAATTATTAAAGAAGGAAAAAAATAATTGAATGATGAAAAGATAAGAGAAGATTTAAAGCGGCTTAGAATTCAAGCTAGATCTCGAGTCATAATGCTAATATCGTCTTTAATCTTAATATTTTTATGGTTTACGAATCTTTCTTGGATTACAGATCAAGAAACTTTCAGTAGCGGGGCAATGGCCGCTTTTGCTCACGCTCTCGGAATGAAAACATATTATATCATACCAGCGACCTTCATAATTACTGTGTTATTTACAATCTTCTATCTAATCTTACTTAAAGTATTAATTTCTTCTAGTACTAAGAATTTAAGAAAATTTTAATCTCAAATCACAATTTTGTCTTCACTTTTTCAAATCAGATGTTGTAATTTTCTGATAAGCTATCAGATTTCGTACCAGAACTAAACTGATTTTAAATGAGGAGTATGCTTGTCTCTATTAATCTTGATTAAAGAGTAATTTTCATATTTTCAAATAACCCAAGTGAATCGATATGAAGAACGATAACTTTCATGAAAACTCAGTAATCAAACCTCATACTGAGACTATAAATGGGGGAGCATACGCACGATTTTTTATATAAATTTTTAACCTAGTTTAAAATCAAAAACAACAAAAAAAATTTTATTTTAAATATCTGACTTTAAATAATTTGCTGGAACACCTACTTCTGCAATTCCACCATCTGCGGGAATATTATGTCCTGTTATAAAGTTTGATAAAGGAGAAGCTAAAAATACACTTACATTGGCAACATCTTGAATAGTTCCTATTCTATTTAAAGGTGTTTTAACATGTCCATCCTCCATTGTGGCTTTCATAGTGTCTTCAGAATTATTATATATCCCCGTTACATGATAACCTGGTGAAATCGCATTAACAGTGATTTTTGGAGCTAAACTTTGCGCAAGCATTTTTACCATTGCAATTACTCCCACTTTACTTAATGTATATGCTGATAATTTGAGATCAACTATCATTCCGGCAACTGATGCAGTATGAATCACCTTTCCAGATAAAGGCTCGTTTTCAAACTTTTGAGATTTCATTTTTTTACATACATATTTGGAGACTAACCATTGACCTCGTAGATTAACACCCATTATTCTATCGAACATATCTTCTTTAACCCTTAGTAAATCAGGTCCATAGATATCACCAATCCCAGCGTTATTATTTAGAACATAAATATTATCTAATTCTTTAAAAGCTGTTTTTGCCATCTGTTGTACCTGTTCTGAATTTGAAACATCACATACAATAGGCATAATTTTTTGTTTATATTCTTGTTTAATTTTCCTACAAGCTTCATTTAAAAGTTCTTCATTTATATCAACTAAGATTAAATCTGCTCCTCTTTTTGCATATTCAATTGCGATACCCCTCCCAAAACCAGATGCGCCCCCAGTAATAAGAGCACCCTTTCCATCTAGAAACTTCTCGACCATTTTATTTCATCATTTTTTTTGTTTTGATATTTTCTATTACATTTTCCATTCATATATATATTTAATACTAACAAAACAAGAAGCAAATATTTATTTATATAGCTCATTTTAAGAATTAATATAGACAACTCAAGTGATTAAAAAAATGGTAGACAAGATTATCCCCTTTCTAATTAATGTAGGGGATGTAATTCCGGCTCGTTCAAAGGCTACATTATTGGATGAGATGGCTATGGCACTAAATGAGTGCATAAATATTTATGGGAAGAATCTCAAGAAACTAGGCAAGGTTAATAGAATTTCTATGTGTTTTTGGCCCGTGCGTTTAGTTCCTTTAAGCGAAACTCGTGCTTGTGTTTGTAGTTATCTTCTAAATAAGCAAGAAAGATTAAATGTAGGGAAATTCTCGCAACAACCTCCCAACCCTGATAATGTTATTCAAGGTGCTGACCCCGAATCTTTTTTAAGTTCTTTGGGGTCTTATAATAGTACTTACCTAAAAAAACCTAAGAATTATAAAAGAGGCACAGTTATACAAGAAGCTCTTTTTAGTGCGAGTGAGTTTGATTATTTCAAGAACTTTTTCTTAAATCAATATGATGTAGGTTCATTTAACGAGCCATATTTTCTTTTAGAGGGGGGACCTATCCCAAAAAGTATCAATCAAGCGAAAATTGTCCCAGAAGTTTTTGAATTTATCTCCCAAAGAGATGTAGGAATATTAGATAGTTATGGACAAACGATCATTAAACTATGTGATAGATTCATTCAAAAAGGCTCACAACAAACTGACAACTTGAGAAACAGAAAAGTCGATACCAGCGAAGAAGAGAAACAGTTGGCTCAAATCACAAGAGAGTTAGAAGCAGAAAAAGCTCGAAAAATAGAGGAGTCTCCTGAAGAATTAGTTAAGAGTGGAAAATATAAAATGAGCGATAAAACAGGTGATCTCTATAATAATCTCAGTGCTATAAAGAATTCTGTTGATAGATTAAAAAGTGCAGTAAATAAAAACGATTTATTTGAAGCCGAAGGATCTTTTAATGATGTAAATATTAAATACACGGATTTAGGAAATACAATTAGTAGATTTCAAACTGAATTAGCTCAAATAAGAAAGAACGTGCAACGAGAGCTAAGTGATTTAGAAAAAACAAAACAACA
This sequence comes from Promethearchaeota archaeon, assembly GCA_013375475.1. Classification (GTDB taxonomy): domain Archaea; phylum Asgardarchaeota; class Lokiarchaeia; order Sigyniarchaeales; family SOKP01; genus SOKP01. The sequence goes on along the minus strand of JABXKD010000073.1, from coordinate 10,788 downwards.
GAAGATACGAGAGCTCGAAAGGAAGAAGTCTGAAACTGAGAGTAAAATTCAAACAAAACATAGTGAACTCAGCAGTGATCTTTCATCTGCGGAAGACATTGTAGCAAGAATCAAACAGGAAAAACAATCTTGCTTAGATAACATCGAAAGAACTAAAGATGTTGAGATGACTGACGTACAAAATTTCTTTAAAACTTATTCTATTGAAATTAAAACTAAGGATGTTGTGGTTGGAGTGCCTATGTTCATATTCTATTTCATAGATCCTAACACTCGTAGAACAACCGAAAGAGCTCCTGTTTTACCCATCTTAATTGAGAATAGCAGAATTCATAGAACAAAAGTAACTGATTCCTTTAGAACTAAATTAAGAGATTTGATGAATAAAGACAATGCTATGATAAACCTAGTCGAAAAGGGAGGAGAAACGGGCAATTTAATGGAAATTAAAAACTTAGACACTAAACTTGAAGAATCAATCAACGATTTGCGAATTCGAAAAGTCTTAGGCAAAAAAGAAGCCGAAAGAGATAAAGAAATTATTTATAATTTAGTGTGGTAGCCTGATTAGCTAGTTTTCCGTGTTTTTCATGGAAAAATTCCTATTTTTTTTTTACTCAAATATTTTTAAAGTAGAAAAAACAATAGATTCATACGGATTATTTTTTCCTCGTTCATATAATATGCAAACTTCGCCTTTCTGATTATAAGCCAAATCTGAATATGCAGATGGTCCTTCATTTAATAAGATAGATTTTTCCCATGTTTTTGTCCCATCATAGCTGACTTTTATTGTCATATGATCCCGAGTTTTACTCGCGGGATTAGAAAACAGGACTACATCTTGATTTTCATAATCCTTGTAGTTGTATCTCAAGACTGACGCTTGGCATATTGGTTCAATTAACCCAAAATCATCGGTAAAACCTTCAAAATCATTTCCATGATTTTTAGAGTATGCAACTACTCGACAGTATTTCTTACGGTAACTACGCATATTCCAGTATAGTTTTCCTTTTTGTAATTCACAAACTTCACATTCATCCATACGAGCATCAGAAACTGCGCCCATTTCCCATGTCTTTCCATGATCATCACTAACAACTAACATCGAAAAATAGCCACGACTCCTTTCGTAAATATGATGGTCACAAGGGATTATTAACCGACCGTTCTTTAGTTGAATTCCATGTCCTGGTCCCGATGCAATATGGCTCCAATTTTTATAATCAGTTCCAAAAACATCTTCTGAGATACTTCTTGGTTTGCTCCAGGAATCACCAAAATCATCACTATAAACTAACCACATTGATGAATTATCCAAAGTATAAGATAACCAAAGTCTTTGAGTTGTTTTATCATATACAGTACAAGGATTACCACAAGTTATATCTCCATAATTAGAAATGATTTCAAATTCCTTTGAAATGGGATTCTTTAACATAAGTTGTGTTTGATAATGAAGCAAAATAACTGGAGGCGACCAATTTAGTCCACCGTCACTACTCTTACGCATAATTAACTGAATATCTCCATGATCTTCTTGGTCTTTCTTCCTTCCTTCAACGATAGCAATCAAAATATCATCAGGAAGTGATATGAGTGAAGGAATTCGGAATGTGTGATAATTTAATTGACCGCATTTAAATAAAACTTGAGAAGATATATCCATTATTATCTCTCTTTTATCGAGGTTTATTTTAAGATTTAATTTATCTTGATATTAAATTCGCGAATTAATTTAAGAATTGATTTTTTTCAATTATTTGTTTTCTGAAAAAGGCAGGAAGCATTGAAAAAATAAAAGAGAGAGGAATTTCAGTTTAAGTTCCTATATAATTCATTTTTTGACCGCAACACTCTGGAATTGGTTGATAACCACACTCTTCTGACTTACAACAGCACAGCAAATAATTATCCTTCACCATCATAGATTGTTCGCAACAAACCGGCACATCTGTTTCATTTCCGCAAATATCACATTTTAATTTAGGTATTATCATCAACTCTGTTTCATAAATTTCTTATTTTTCTAATACTATTTTGAATAGAAAAAAGCTTGTTTTATGTAATATAACTTTATTTCATATCCCCTTTTTAAATAAAAAACGAAATAATTAGTTGTTATTAGATATTATAAATAAAATAAAAAACACATTTATTCTTCGAATCAATTTTCCATTAAAACCAAAAAGTTTTGAAGATTAATGAAACACTGAAAATAAAAGAAATTTTTAATTTCATAAGATAATATTGAACTTAGATTATAATTTTGTCTAAGAAATAAAAATAAAGGAATGAAATGGTATGAAATCATTAATTAGAGTAAGGATGAGTTTAAACGATGCTCATTATGGCGGAAATTTAGTTGATGGAGCTAAAATATTAGAATTATTTGGGGATGTTGCTACTGAGTTATTAATTAAAAACGATGGAGATGAGGGTTTATTTCGGGCTTATGACAGCATTGAATTTTTAGCTCCCGTTTATGCTGGTGATTATATTGAAGCTGAAGGAAAAATTATTGAAATAGGCAACACTTCAAGAAAGATGATTTTTGAGGCAAGAAAGGTTATTACATTAAAACCAGATTTAAATGATTCTGCTGCCGATTTCTTAAAAGAACCTATTGTAGTATGCAAAGCAAGTGGAACTTGTGTTGTTCCGAGAGAGAAACAAAGAAAAAAGTAATATGATGTATATGGAAAAATTAATTATAACTGCTGCAATATGTGGCGCCGAAGTAACAAAAGAACATAATCCGAACGTACCTTATACTGTAAGAGAAATCGGTATCGAAGCAGAAAAAGCGTTCTTAGCTGGAGCGAGTATTATCCATCTGCACGTAAGAGAAGACGACGGCACACCCACTCAAGATCTGAAAAGATTTCAAATATGCGTTGATGAAATTAAAGGAAGATGCCCTGATGTCATTATCCTGCCCTCAACTGGAGGTGCCATAGGAATGAGTACTGAAGAGAGACTCCAACCAATTTTTATGAAACCGCAACCAGAAATGACTACCCTAGATATGGGAACAATGAATTACGGCGGTGATGAAATTTTCGTTAACACAGAAAATACAATTATAAATTTTGCAAAAGAAATGAATTCTCGTGGAATTAAACCAGAACTCGAATGTTTTGATAAGGGGATGATCGATATGGCGTTAAGACTCCATAAAAAAGGAATTATTAAAGAAGCTATGCATTTTAATTTTATGATGGGGGTTAATGGTGGAATCGCAGCAACTCCACGAGATTTACTTTACATGGTAAACAGCATTCCTAAAGGATCGACTTTTACTGTTGGAGCTATCGGAAGATATGAGTTTCCTATGGTTTCAATGTCAATAGTTCTTGGAGGACATGCTCGAGTCGGATTTGAAGATAATATTTATTTATCAAAAGGAGTATTGGCTAAATCTAACAGCGAACTTGTAGAGAAAGTTGTTAGGATTTCAAACGAATTAGGAAGAGACATTTCTTCTCCTTATGAAGCAAGGTTGATGTTAGGTTTAAGAAAATAAATAAAAAAACTATAAGATTGTAAATTATGTATAAAGAATTAGCTGAGTATTACGACTTAATTTATCATTGGAAGGATTATAAAACAGAAGCTAACACAATTAAAGAATTGATTAGGGAATACAAAAGATCTGAGGGAAAAAATCTCCTCGATGTAGGATGCGGTACAGGAATGCATATAAAATACTTTAAAGATGACTTTTCTTGTATGGGAATTGATATTAACAACGAAATGGTAAAGGTCGCAAAAAGTAAAGTTGACGGTGTGATTTTCGAACAAGGTGATATGATTGATTTCAATTTAAAAACTGAATTTGATGTAATCCTTTGTTTATTTAGCTCAATTGGCTATGTAAAAACATATTCAAACTTAGAGAAAACCTTCATGAACTTTGCAAATCATTTAAAAAAAGGGGGTGTCTTAATAGTAGAACCTTGGTTTACAAAATCTGCTTTCTGGGTGGGAGTGCCCGGAATGACTACCTATGATGGGGAAGATGTTAAAATCGCAAGACTTAATACTACAAAAGTAGAAGGAGACCTATCGATAATGGAGATGCATTACCTAATTGCAGAGAAGAATGGAGATATCAAGTATTTTGTTGATATCCATGAATTAGGTTTGTTTGAAACTGATAAAACTCTTGAACTTATGGCTAAAGCTAATTTGATATCAGAATTTCTAATAGACGGATTGATGAAAGATAGAGGTTTGCTCATTGGAGTAAAGTTGTAATTACAATGACTTTACCTTAGAATTTTTTATCAACTTCTAACTACTTTCCATTCTAAGATTTCTATCTTTTTAATAAATCTTTAAATAATTTGACATCATTTCTTTAATTCATGAATGATACAAATAAATCTGGTTTAATTGTGGTGGGGGGTGGAATCACTGGTTTAAGCAGTGCTCTAACCTGGGCGTTAAACCACGATGTTAAAGAAGACCCCGTTTTATTAATTGAGAAAGAACCTAAAACGGGAGGTTATGTCACTTCCTATGAACGAGAAGGTTTTTTATTCGACACCTGCCAGATGATACCAAATATTTCTGACATTCTCGATTACCTTGGTATAGAGATTGAATTGAAAAAGTTCAAGGGCTATTACATGAGAATCTTCTTAGTAAATCCTGAAACAGACGAAGTTAAGGTTCTTGAGCTTCCTTCTGGAGTAGAAACTTTCAAAAAACAATTAATGGAGCTTTATCCTAATAATGCACCACAGATTGAGAAATTTTTAGATCATTCACGAGAGATGTATCTTGAGCTCTTTAACTTAAAGCTTGAACCAACAGGTAAAGAAATTTTAAAAACATTGAAAATGTGCCCAAAAATAGTTGCTAACTCTTCTAAAACATTCAAAAAGTATTTTGAGAAATTTGGAATTACAGAACCAGACGTAGAAGAAATTTTTAATGTTTTTGCTGAGTTTAGTGCGTTACCTGCTGAACAAGTCACTGCTATAGTTCCAGTTTCTGCTATGAATTCCCTATTAGATGGTGCGTTTAGACCTAAAGATGGATTTATTGAATTTTCCAAGAAGATTGAAGAGAAGTTCCAAGCTTTAGGTGGAGAACTACGATTAAAGACTGAAGTCGTGAAAATCTTAGTAGAAAATGGTGAAGTAAAGGGGGTTCAATTGAAGGATGGTGAAAAAATATTTTCGGATTATGTTATAACTACAGTAGATCCTATGGTTGCAATGAAATCTATGGTCGGATTAGATATAATTAGAGAAGTCGATAAGAAATACGCTAAAAAAGTAGAGTCCGTAAAAATGTCCACGTCTTCCATGAACCTCAGCATCGGATTGGATGACGAAATAGATTTAGATGCACTGGGTATGGACTGCGGTTATAATGTAATAACAACTGGCGGTGATACTTTTGATCGATTATTTGAAGCCTATGAAAAGGGAGAAATAGGATTTACTGATAAGAGATTCCATATGGGAGTTGTATGCCCCTCCTTAACTACTGGAAGTAAGCCTAACATCACTGTTCGAATTACACCAATGGCCTTAGCTGATTGGTTGGAATTAAGGGAAAATGATCGAGAAAAATATAAGGAACGGAAACAAAAATGGGCTGATTTTTTCATTGATAAAGTAGAAAAATATTTAATCCCTGATTTGAGGAAGCATATAAAGGTCTTGGATGTTTCTACTCCAGCCACATATGCTCGTTATTCTGGTTATATTTCTGGATCTGTCTACGATATGGCTCCCTATCCAGATAATTTTGGTAGATCCAGACTTAAAATGAGAACTCCTATTAAAGGCTTGTTTCAACCTAAATTCGTTCATGGTGTCTTTGGATGTTTGCTTGCCGGAATGCAAGCAAATGATATGATTCTCGATAGAAAGATTATGAATGGAAATGCAAGATACAAAGCCTAATCCAATCTTTTTTTTATCTTTTTATTTTAATAATTAATTTACAATAGCATATGCGTTACTTAGCACAACTGCTCTTTCTGTTTTAACCTGGATTATGTATTTCCCATTAACTTTCCATCCTTCAGTAGTTAACCATTCTCCGGGATAAACGACATTCGTAAATCGAACTTTAAATTCTTTAAACCGCGAAACATCTCCATCACACACGCTATATAAAATCGCTCTTGTCGCAAATCCATAAGTACATAAGCCGTGTAATATTGGTTTTTCTTGGCCTCCAAAACGAGCAGCTTCAGGATCTATATGTAAGGGGTTAAAATCCCCGTTAAGACGATATAAAGCCGCCTGATTTTCAGTAGTTTTATAGGTTATATTAAAATCTGGTGGAGCGTCTTCTGGGGGCTTTAATGGCTCTTTTTTAGGTCCCCGATCTCCTCCAAATCCACCCGCGCCTAAATAAAAAAATGACGATTCAATTTCGAATAGTGGATCTCTATTATTAGAAAGACCCGTAGTTGTCACATTAATTACTGCGGCTTTACCTTTATCATAAATGTTTGTAACCTCGCTATAACAGATAATCTCTCCTTGCGGTGAAAAAGGTTTATGTACTTTTACTAATTCCTCTCCGTGAATAAATTTAGGAAAACTGATCTTACCCAATTTGGGGAAGGCAACACGCCTTGGAATTGTTGCAAAACTAGGAAATACTTTTAGGCCTCCAGAAACTCCTTCGTAAATAAACTGGAGTTCAGAGACTTGAGCACCAATCCCTAATGCGTAAAGTATTACATCTTTATTGTTATACTTGAAAATTTTTTCTGGATTTTTTTTCCCAACTACGCTAAAATCTAATCCTGACATTATTTATCAATTCAATTATTCTTTTCAAGATTTTAAAGTTTTTCTTGATTATGTCCTTACCAAGACATCATGATCATTCAAAAATGCTTTCAAATCCTGGATTCTCAATATATTATAATGAAATAAAGAAGCGGCTAGTACAGCCTCAGCTCCGCTATTGATCGCATCTAAAAAGTGTTTTTTATTTCCCGCTCCTCCTGAAGCGATAACAGGTACAGACACAATTGCTGTAATAGCTCGGGTTAAATCAAGATCATATCCCCGGTTAGTACCATCTCTGTCCATGCTCGTAACTAATAGTTCACCTGCTCCCATTTCAACAACAGTTGATGCCCATTCTAACACATCGAGCCCTGTAGGCTTGGTACCGCTATGTGAATATACTTCCCACGAGTTGCCTTTTCTTTTTGCATCAATAGCGACAACGATACATTGAGATCCAAATTTCTTCGCGCCTTGAGTAATTAAATTTGAATCTTTTATAGCTGCGGAATTAATGCTTACTTTTTCTGCTCCAGCCTTAACAATTTCGGTCATATCCTCAATCGATTTAATTCCGCCACCGACAGTTAATGGAATGAAGATTTCTTCCGCTACTGATCGAATTGTATTAAGTATACTTTTTCGTCCTTCAAGAGTTGCCGAGATGTCTAAGAAAACTAATTCATCTGCCCCGTTATCGTTATAAAATTGCGCTAGTTCCACAGGATCTCCACTGTCTCGTAAGTTTTTGAATTTAACTCCCTTGACAACTCTTCCATTTTTTACATCTAAACAAGGGATTATCCTTTTTATCAGTCTTGAATGGTGAAGATCATCAAGAAAAGTGCCTAAAACTGTTAGAGGAATGTTCCCGTTATATAAAGCTTTTCCAACGATAACACCATCAGCATGGAGTAAGATATTTTCTACGTCACTAATGTTTGAAACTCCGCCTGAGGCAATAATTCTACTGTCTGACTTTTTTTTTCCCATTAATTCTAAAAACAGATTAGTGTTTAAACCAGTCGAAGTACCGTCTTTCATTATATCCGTAACTATAAAATCACGGATTCCTAAATTCTCCAATTTAGATAAAACATTAAAGATATCTAAGTTTGAATCGAATTGCCAACCCTTAATACGTATTTTTCTATTATAAGTATCTAATGCGATAGCTATTTTGTTTTTATCTTGTTTAGATAAAATATTTATAAGCTTCTTGTCATCCAATGCAATTGTGCCTAGAATTATTCTGTCAACACCTTTATTTATCAATTCCTCAACGATTTCAATGCTCCGGATTCCTCCACCAATTTGAATTTTTACTCCCGCCTGTTTTGACAGTGAAATAATATCCAAAATAACGGGATAGGAAAGATTTTCCCGAAAATTTCCTGTTAAGGCTCCATCCAAATTAACAACATGGATCCATAAAGCACCAACTTCTATAAATTGCCTTAGAATGGTTATGGGATCGTTAGAATATGTAATTTGTTTGGAAAAATCCCCTTGTGTAAGTCTTATAACTTTTCCTTCTCGGATATCCATTGCCGGAATAACTGTTTTTATGTTTAATTCACCTGTTTTTAAAGTGATCTTACCCAATATTTCAAAATATTTTCTCCTATAATCTTACTTTTTTCAGGATGAAATTGTAATCCTAATATTGTTTCATAAGTAAAAATAACGCAAAATCTTATACCATGTAATGAAAAGGCAGTTACAATACTTTTATCCACTACATCACAATAATAAGTATGGTTAAAATAAGCAAACCCCGAAAAATACGGTTCTTTGATTCCAGTTACGCGATTCCATCCCGTGTGTGGAACTCGAATTGATTTAGTGAGTTCAAGCTTTTTCACATCTCCAGGAACGATCCCTAATCCTTCAACTCCAGGACTTTCTTCCGATTTATTAAGTAGTAATTGCATTCCTAAACATATTCCTAATGTTGGTTTTGAGGGGATAACCTGTTTTAGTAGGTTAAATAACCTTTTTCGGTTTAGTTCTTCGACGGCATCTCCAAACGCTCCAACACCGGGTAAAACAATACCCTTTGCTTTTGTTATTTGTTCTTCTACGTTAGATATTATTACTTCTGGATAATATCTTTGAATTGCTCGTTGAACTGACCTTAAATTCCCAACTCCATAGTCAACTATTGTAATCATAATTAGTTCCTAAATCTTATAGCCTATTTATGTAGTTTACTCATAATACTCCCTTAGTTGATGGGACAACGCCTTTTCGCTTAGGATCCAATCGAGATGCTTTATCAAGCGAGGATCCAAGGGCCTTAAAAACTGACTCTGCTATGTGATGATCGTCTTTCCCAGAAAGCACTTTCACATGTAGAGTTATACTTGCGTTAATGGCAAATGTTTGTAAAAAGTGCTCTATTAAAGTAAGAGGAATCAACTCGTCTTGATTCTTTCCAAAATATTTACCGGTCCAGTGTATATCAATAAGTGAATAAGGGCGATTAGAAAAATCAACTACGACTAACGCTAAAGCTTCATCCATTGGAACGTAAGAGTATCCAATGCGTCTTATACCTACTTTATCTCCAATTGCTTCTTTAAAAGCGCTTCCTAACACTATCCCTACATCTTCAATGGTATGATGAGTGTCAACATGTAAATCTCCATTAGCTTCCACCTCAATGTCAAAAATTCCATGAACTGCGATGTGACTTAACATGTGATCGAAAAAACCTATCCCCGTATCTATCTTTGCAATTCCGGAGCCATCTAAGTTAAGGGAAATATTAATCGTAGATTCTCTTGTTTTTCTTTCTTGGTTTGATTGACGTTTCATTTTAATTTCCTCCTTTTAAAAATAATTTGAATTCAGCAATAACTTTTACCATATTTTCTTTGAGCCCGATACTTATCCTAAGGTTATTAATCATATCTGATGAGGAATAATATCGCACTAAAATTCCTTTTGAATAGAAATTTGTATAAAGTTTCTTCGGAATATCTGGAGATTCGAAGGTGAGTAGCACATAACAAGCTTCGCTTGGGTGGATCCAAAAGTTTTTGTATTGTTTTTGAACCATCTTAAGCTGATTGATGAACCAATCTCTTGTTTTTTTCATTTCTTTTATTCTCTGATCTACTAGTGGGCTAGATAATGCTGCTATTGCCGCCCTTTGTCCCGCAATATTAACGTTATAAGGTTGTTTAATTGATACTAAGACTTTTCGGATGTCGTTTGGCATAATACCGTATCCAACTCGTAACCCGCCTAAACCGTAAGCTTTACTAAATGTTCGAAGAACAACAAGATTCTCGTGTTGAGGAACCCATTTAGCAAGGCTTTGAAAATCTGAGAATTCTACATAAGCTTCATCAATCACAACCAAAACGGGGAGAGATACCAAACGCTTAATAAATTTTTCTGATACAACATTTCCATCAGGGTTATTTGGACGAGCGATAAATACGATTTTTGACCGTTTCGCTTCATCTAGAAATTGATCCTCGTCGAGTATGTAACGAGCAAATGACTCTTTTTTAAGGAGTTGTTGAGAAACTGATATGTTTTTAATCCCTTGTACTTGAGCTAAAAAAGAAATCATACCAAATGTAGGTGAAAAAGAAAGAATCGAGTTTGAAGGATTTATGTACGCTTTTATTAGCAATTCAATTAACTCATCAGATCCGGAACTAATAATAAAGTTGTTAGCATCCAAATTTTCTTTTTTTGCTAATAATTCTATTAAATTTAAGCATAATGGGTCTGGATAATGACCAATATTTTTGAGAGAGCTTAATGCTGCTAGCACCTCCGGAAGTGGATCGTAGGGATTTTCGTTACCATCAAGTTTAATTATTTTGGAAACTGGGATATTTAATTCTGCCGCAATAGCATCCAAAGGTTTAACTCCGTCATAAGACTCTATTGAATTGAGGTGCTCTACGGTTTTAATTTTGGGCATTAAATTCTCCTCCTGGCTGCTTCTGAATGAGCGGTAAGTTTTTCATTGCGGGCTAATACTTCCGCTATA
>JABXKD010000072.1 GCA_013375475.1 Promethearchaeota archaeon | reverse complement strand
CAAAAACAACAGCGCTAATGTAATATTTGAACCCTAAATCGGAGCCTGCTTGTTCTAAATTCCCCAGAATGTTTTTTGCTCTAATAGAATTCATACAAATAAAGAAATTTGCGTCGAACACTATTATTTCATTTTTCGTTGCCATGATTACACGAAATAATTTCTTTCATTTTAACGTAAAGTTAATTCTTTTTAACACTTTTTAGATATTAATAATTATATTAAATCTCTAGGTTTTTTTTCAAAATCTAAGATTTGGTGGTTTTTTGTGCAAATAATTAGCGTTATTGGGTATTCTGGAAGTGGAAAGACATATCTTATTGAAAAAATTATAAAAAAATTGAGAATAGAACTAAACCTTGAAGTAGCAGTAATAAAATATATACACGAACATCAACTCGACGAAGAAGGAAAAGATTCGTTTAGATACTCTCAATCAGGTGCAGTCTTTTCCATTATAAAAAATAGATTTGATGAAAGTGCAATTTTTCTAAAGAAGGAAGTTATTTTAGACGATTTAATACAATGGCTTGATGACAGCCCCTTTAAATTAGATATCATTTTTTTTGAGAGTTTTAGGAATCTACCTTACCCAACTATTTTATGTGTAGAAGATTTAAATCACATAGGATCACAGTTAAATGAAAATGTTAAAATGATATCTGGTATAATTACTACGAGAAACTTTACTCAATTGGAAGAATTAAATCTGCCGGTAGTTGATATTGAAAAGAATTTCAAAGAATTCTGTAATCTTTTTGATTTATCTAAGGATCTTTAATAATCAATGCGGTTAACTCAAATCTTCCCAGATTACCGAAATTTGACGACATATAAATTCTAGATCTTGAATATCTTCGATTTCTTTGGTTTTATTAATAAAGTACTGTCTCAAAACTTCATGAGCTTCAGATTTTTTACCACTTTCTTCAATTAAATTGCGAATTTTTAAAATAAAATTATTTATCGGAATAATAATCCCACTGATTAACCATTCTTCGAAAACTAAATTTTTCGAAGATAAAAAATTAAAAGTGATTAGAAATCTGTCAAAATCTTCATATTGATAAAAATGCTTTTCTGGAATTTCTATTTGGTAATTTTTTAGATCTTTTAATAGGGTATCCTTATTCAAACTAATGATAACATCGGGCCAAACATCGTCTGATACGTTGAAATCGCTGAACATGAACAATTCTAATACCCTCAAAGCAATATTTCTCCCAACATAACGGCTTCTAGGGTCAATAAAGTTTTTTGATGCTTGCCCTGGAAGTTTTCTAATAAAAATTTTATCTATTAGGACATAAAGCATCCTACAGATATGATCGACAACTAATTTAAAGGTTAAGGGTTCATTGATTGGGTTTTCCTCTAAGATTTTGTTTTCAGTATCAATTAAACGCTTAATACTAGTGTTTATGCTGTTTAAGAAAGCTCTAAAAAAGTCGTAATTAATCTGAGAGATATCCTTATTAAAAATTATTTGAAAAAATAGGTTTGGATTTTCTGAATTTGATATAATTGAGAAATTATCAAAAAACTCTTGAATATCTTTTATCGTATTAGCGTTGATTACATTATCCAATTTTTTATTAGTTCTATTCAATGCAATTTTAAAGTCCTCCGGTAAAAACAACAGATCACCAACTTCCAAAGCTTCTAAGCTTCCGCTACCAAAGAAGTATTTCGTGTACAATAGAAACAAATTAAATTGAGCCTTTTGGGAGGGTAGGTTATTCGATTGGAATGTAGAGTATAGAGTCGCTTTTTTGTCAATTGTGTCAAAAATTCGAAGTAAAGAGTTCTTCTTCTCATCAGTGTAATCAAAATTCTGTAAAAATTCTTTCTTTATTATATCTAGTTTTGGAAAAACTGAGTCTTCCACTCTACTACAGACAAAATTCAAGAAATCTAATAAGGGTGAAATATTCTGGAGTAGATTACACTTTTTATAAAAGTAATATAATAGATCGACAAGTTTATCTTTAGCAGAAGAATATTCGTCAAGCGCAATTTTGTATACTTTTTCTCTACCCTCTAATAGTTTCTCAAAATATGGTTTTGGAACATCTTTAAAGTATTTCAAAAAGTAATATAAATACATGTAGTAATAATTATCAAAAAGCTCGTCGTGACTATTCTTGATGACTACTAAAAATTTTAAAGTATTTTTATTTTCACCATTTTTCAAGATAGCTCCATCTAACACGATATAAAATTGTTCTTTTAGGAGCCTTCTCAAATTGACACCTAAGATCGCTACTACTAGATAAAGATAACCAATAGGCGAAGCAACTCCATTTGTACCATTGCTAAAAGCCTCGTTAAATTCCTTAAAATATTCCTGTTCTTCGAGAGATAAGGAATAACTATACTCTAAAAATAGTTGATCGTCAGATATCTTCTCTTTTATCGTTAGGTCTAATGAATTCGTATCAAAACCGCAAAAATTCTGTAGATAAAATTTAAAATAATCGTGAAAATATTTGAAAAAGAATGTACTGTAGGTTTTCTTGATTATTCTATTTTGATTTTTAATCTTGAATTGTTCCCATTCTATTCTAATTTTTTCTTTGAATTCTTTAAAGGAATTGTTATTAGATTCTAAAATATCAAAAAAAATGCGGGAATTCCTTTTAAACGTTAATTCTTTCCCTTTCACTTTCTCTCCGATGGATTTCAGTATCGTAAGTAATTCTTTATCTGCCACAATAAATCAAAAATTAATTTTATAAATAATTCGTATGTTATTAGTAAAGACAACCCTTAATTATAAAAATATAAAATACCGGTATATATTAGAAGTGAAATTTCAAAAATAAAAATCTTAGTAAAATAAAAAAAACCCAACTTTTATCGTAAAAATGCAGAAATTATGTCCGTTAAATTAGTAGTTACAGAATTTTAGTAATTTCGTCTATTTCAGTATATTTCATTTTCGTTTTCTTATTGTCTTCATCTAGGATTAAATATCGACCTGAATCTGAAGTAAAATTTCCAATAACCTTTGAGTCAATCCCATTTTTTCTTAATAAATTAATTAAATCTTCAGAGTATTCGTTATTGATTGAAATCAAAAGAGAACCGGAAGAAATAGTACTATAAGGATTTAATTTGAAAATTTTACTTAATTCTGATGGTTCTGGTAAAACATTTATTTGATCTTTTTTAATTAATAACCCTAAATCAGATGCGATTGCTATTTCAGCAAGACCATTAAATAGACCCCCTTCTGTCAAGTCATGCATAGAAGTCAGATGGAAATTATCGTTGGATATTAATGCTTCATTGTAGATGCTAATTCCTGGTTTGTATAGATAATTTTTACATTTTTCGATAAATTGATTATCAAATCCTTTTACTTTTAAGAATTCTTCTTTTTCTCGTGCAATTATAGCTGTGCCTTCGATGAAAATTCCTTTAGTTAGGACAATTGAATCGTTTGCATTTGCTCCTGACGATAATACTAGTTTTTCTTTCTCCACTTCGCCAAGAAGAGACCCAACTACTATTGGTCTATTAAGGCCCGTTGTGATTTCTGTGTGACCACCAACAATGGTTATTCCTAAAGATTTACACGTATCATGGATGTTTTTAAAAATACTTTCAATTAAATCTTCATCAGTTTGTCCAGCAGGTAATATTATTGTTGATTGAAACCATTTTGGAGTGGCTCCTGTACATACAACATCGTTAACATTAACATTTACAGCATAGTATCCAATTTCATCAGTTACAAATGTTATTGGATCGGTTTTAGCGACTAAATATTTATCACCCATATCTATTACAGCAGCGTCTTCCCCTATTTGTGAGCCAACCACGACTCTACTATCTTTTAAATGCGTAGAGGATACAAAATTTTCCAACATTTTATTGAGAAATTTATGCTTTAATTTACCAACAAGAAATTTTTTCTGATTCTCTCTCATAGCCTTAACTTATAATTAGAAATATTAATTATTTAAATTTAGGAGAAACTACAAAAAATTTATGAAATTTGCCAATTCAAGGCTTTTTCAATTATTTTTTGTAAAATTAGTATAATTCGACATTAAAAATTGGACTTAAATAAATTTAAATAACTTTTACAATCTATTTTATACATAGTCTTTTTAAATTGAAAATACAATTGTAAAAAATAGTTGATTAAAGTGGGGTTAGGTAAAGCGCTAGGTTTCAGTTTACTAGCTTTCATTGGTTTAAATTTTCTGTTCGTTATTATAGCGGGAACTATTAATGGTACTTTGAACATTCTTTTTAGTATTATAAGTAGCGATCCATTATTCATTATTGTGATATTTTTCGAACCTATTACTATTATGCCTGGAACTGTCGTAAACAGTATATTTTTTAGTATTTCCTCAGGGGTTTTTGATGCTTCGTTAATTTTGAGCATTGGATACCTAGTTTCTCCATTTGTCGCGTCATTAGTAGCGGGGCGGACAGGAGACAGTAAAGGGGGTAGTTTTGGGGGTTGGATGATTGCTGCTTTAATCAGTTCTGCAGCCATGGCTGTTTTAGGATTCATTCAGTTAGCTCCTATTTTAGTAGTCATAGGATTCATATTAAGTGGGATCGTAAACGGTATATTTTATGGTTGTTTCGCTCTATTGTTTTCGAAGGCAGAAATGTATTAAGTAATTAACTTTCTGAATCTTTTTTCTTTTTATATTTATGAGTTATAATCGAGTGTATTCCAAAGAGTAGATTGAAGAAAACAAAGATAGCAAATAGTCCTCCAGCTTGTAGTATCTGCATCTCAACGGGCACAATTTTAGGAGCAATTTTTGAAACTTGGACATAAATTTTCATTATTATAAGAAATAATGCTATTGTATCTACCTTAAGGACTTTTAACTTAGCTTGAATGTAATCAACTCTATCATAAACAGTACCCAAGATATATAAAAATAAAATAATATCGATAATAAATGATGTAATGACATAAATTGGGTCTCCTGATCCAGTGCTAAAAAATACTCCGTATAAATAATCAAAAAGGATGTATAAAGCGTAAAAGAGTGTAAGTAAGAAAAATAGTGTTAAATACGCTGAAAACTTCTTTGTTATAATTAACCGAATAAAAGCGATTCCTAACAGGCTTATATTTACCCAAAACATTATTTGGAGAATTCTTATAACAACTAAAAACAATACTGTTGGTGTGTAGCTGAAGAAAATAACTACTATTCGAATTATCCACCAATTCAAAAATCCAAAAACGCAAAATTCAATTATTCGAGTTATTATTCGAGATTTCTCTTTCTTATACAGATAATCGTCTATCTTTGTGGAGGAATCCATACAGATTTTAAATGCGAAAAATGCCATAAAGAACTGATTAACGGTTAGAGGAATAATGAAAAATAATTCTGAAGTCGGGAAAAATATTGTTTGGTATAAAATAAAGGTTAAAACTATCGAAACCACGTAAATAATTACGAAAAACCACCCTTTCAATTCATTAATTTGCTTAAAAAATGAAACGAGAAATAAAACTAGGACAAAAAATAACAAGCTTCCACCAAATATAAAAATCGATAATCCAAGCAACACACTGAATAAAATTTGATTAGCAATAATCAGAATCCAAGTTAAGGTGAACGCGCTTATAATAAAAATGTATAACGGTTTTTTAAATACGCCTTTAAGTCCAGCTATAAATCCCATATGATATCCACGATTTTTATAGATATATTTAAAAGTTATTTAATCCAATTTACTTTAACATTACTTTCGTTTTTATTTTAGATTTTAGTTATGTGTTATTAATCCATTAATATATCGTTAGCTCTTAGTTTAATAGTAGAAAAACAATAGTATATGCAAAATTGAGATTATAGCCCTAACTACACTCAAAAATAGACAATTTAGTAGGTATTATAGCAGGTTACCGACAAAATTAGACACGCACTTCAGTTTCAAAAACAAAGGGGTTTAATTGTATAAATTTAAAATTCTAAGTGTAAGAAATTGAGTTCAGGAAAAGCGGATATTAACTATAATATGGAAATTTTAGAAGGATCGGAAGTCTATGATCTCCCGCGTGAGTCAGTTTTTGAAAAGTTAGATATTAACAGCTTTACAAACATAAATTTTGACAAAAAACTAACTAAGTTTTATGGTAAAATCATTAACATTCACTTTTTTTTATCTAACAATAAAGAATTAACCAACGACCAAAAGTTAGATTATTGTATTATTGAAAGATATTTTATGAAACTCTACTTAAGAGGAATGATGAAAAAAAAGTAATTCTATTCTCCTCGTTCATATAAGTTTTCATCATCGTGTGATTTTAAGAATTCAATATAAGCACAATAAAGTGATAAACTTTTTGCAGCGTCTCTTAAGGATAAAAAGTAGAGCACCCGCTCTTCGTGAAGGATTTTTTTAACAGTTGAAAATCGTTGAGCAAGTTCCGACGAGTCAGCAATGCTAGGTAAACAAAACACAAAGGGTTTCATTGTTGATTTCTGGATAATAATCATCTTTTTGAAAACGTGATTATAGATAAAATGAGGCCATAACGGAATTACTACAATATCAATGTTTGGATCGTTTACTACAATTTCAATACAATTTACAAATACATCTACAACAAAACCAAGGGCGCCTAAATCCACGGGATTCTTCATATTTACGTTTTCATATGGCAATATTTCACTGAGCTTCTTTTGGGATTCTATGGTTAATTCCGGGATTTTTAAGTCGTGAAAATTAAACAAATCTGTAGTATTTACGCTGGAACCTCCTCCAGGCGTTATTATTCCTATATTTCTACCCTGAGGGACATATTTTGGGAATAATAATTCAAAGGTCTTCATAGCATTCCAAAATTCTTCGTTATCTTTAACTATTGTTGCACCAGTTTGCTTAGCCATTGAGTGCCATAGCCTTAAATCACTCGCTATGGCGCCAGTATGGGAAAACGCTGCTTTCGAGCCATCATCAGTATAACCTCCTTTCCAAATAATAACTGGTTTGGTTTTTGTAGTTTTTTTAAGCTCTAAGAAGAAATTGTGACCCGTAGCGGACCCAAATGACTCTAAGTAAGCTGCGATTACACGAGTTGCGGAATCATTGTGATAATACTTCAGAAAATCAATACAATTCAAATCTATTTGATTACCAAATGATACTCCATACCTAAACCTTATATCCCTTTTATACCCTACATCTAATAACTGACTCATATGCCCTCCAGATTGAGACATGAACGAGACTTGTCCAGGGTCATTCCTTTTGGCGCTGAATGTAAATGCCATACCCTCAGCTTGACTAAATGGTCCTAAGCAATTCGGACCAATAATCCTCGTATTGGATTTTATTATAATTTGTTTTAATTCATTTTCTAATTTTAATCCCTCGAGATCTCCCGTTTCAGAAAACCCAGATGAGAATATAATTACCCAAGGAATATCCTTTTTTACGCAATCCTTTAAAACTTGGGGGATGTATTTTGTTTTAACAGAAATATACGCAGTATCTATAATAACTGGGACATCTAAGACTGACTTGTAGCAATTCCAATCGAGGATTTTGCCGTATTTTGGATTTACGGGATAAAACGTGTCTTTCCATTTTGATGTTTTAAACGCTGATAAATACAACATTGCTCCAAAAGCAGATTTCTCACTTGCTCCGATAAAAGCAATATTGGTTGGATGGAACAAGGTGTCGAACTTTTCAAAATTGAGATCTTTGAATGCCATTTATGTATTCATGTAGGAAAAAATATCAACCGATTTATTATTTTTGAAAATTTAGATTGGTTTATTCCTTTACAAGTTTGTCTCAATACTTACTAACAAAACCAAATATTAACAAAGAATATTATAAATCTAAATCGTATTTTTTTTTCCCATAGAACAAATCGGGATAAACCGGCTTAAAATTTTCGTCAAAAAGTTTATGGTTCCGCCATCTCTTATCTTTATCGTTCCAAATTAGGTTGGTTAACGGATTGTAAGAATCTAGGGACTTTAACCCTTGAAGTGAGGACTTTACTAAATTTTCCCCCTCAACTAAATCGTTTAAGATTAAATAATGATCGATTCCCATGTATTCAAATAGCAGGTCAAAAAGTTTCTCGAACTCGTCGAATTGACAATCGGGAAAATATAACTTAATCATAATACCGTTTTCGAATTTTAGCACTTTCTCAAATCCATGAATGTAGTATTCTCCTTCCATTTCATAAATGAATCCGATATTAAAAAAGCTAAAAACCTTAATAATTACCTCGTTTAAATCCTTTTTAACATTTGGTAAAATTATCGTAATTTCTTCCACTAAATCTAGATTCTTTAAAGATATATACGGTAAAATTAACTCCTTTTTTAACAGGTCAGTAATACTACTAATTATTTTAAAATAGCGTTTTGTTAAGTAAGATTTTATATCCAACGATTTCTGGGTATATAAATGAGATAAGGCTTTAAATTCAGAGGAGTTAGGTCCAAGATATTTTGAAATGTTTAAATCACCAAGGTTAAACTCCTTTAAATCAGGAATTTGGACTTTGTAATTGGGATTAAACAAGATATTTTGAAAATATATCTTAAACCGATTTGGGTCAAGATCCCACCCATCTGAAGCCAAGTTGTAATTGAAATGCAATATTTGATAGAATTTTTTGATGAAAAACAAACAGTATTCTCTGATAATTTTCTTCGACTTAGTTAGCCAATTTAAATACGAAGATATGCCAGGATTGCGAAAGGGAGAAATATATTGGCATAAAAAGGAATTAGAATTATCAATCTGAGCAGGATAACTAATAGATTGAAAAGAGTTGTTCAATAATAGCTTAAAATCAATTTGACTAATATCTGTCGGATAAAAATACAATAAATACTGACTCATTCCAAAATTTTGAAACGAGGGTATAAAATCGATTGATTTAATGAAATTTTTGAAGAAAAATTTCTCCTGGGATTTTTTAAACTCATTAAGATTTAATAAGGATTCATTTAACTTATTGTTAAATTCAAAAAGATTATGTAATTCATTTACGCTTAAATCTACATGTTCACCTCTAATGCGATCCTCAACAGATTTAATAAGATAAGATAAGTTATTCTCTTTTAACCAAAATTTATTGTTTTGTTTAGTTTTTGCTTCTGGGAGGGGTTTTTGCACTTCACCAAGAATACTTCTAACATTCAAATAATACTGTTCAAAAATATCTTTAGTGTAAAAAAATTCTTTTTGTTCCAAATCGTAAAAATCTTTCCGTGAAAAAGATCTCTGAAGACCACTCCACTCATATCTTTTAACGCTTATTAAATTTTCATTAAAAATATTTTTGAATATTGAAACAAGTATGCCCTTTTCTTCGTTATTTAAATATGGAAGAAATAAACCCGCATACAATAGATTATTATGAGTAAGCGCCATTCTTTTGGCAATATACGACACTTTTTTAAGATTTTCTACAGTTTCCGCATTATTTTTTAGTAATAGGGCAAAATATTGCGTCATAGAGTGTCGGATATTTATAAGCAAATTAGGTTTAATTATAGGTGGATCGTTATTCAAGAAGTTTTCTAACTTGTCTTCAATCAACTGAAATGTTATATCGGATAATTCAAAGTTTTCATAAGAGCTTTTTAATTTCTTTTCTTTTGATTTAAAAATTGTGTCTAGCAAAGATTTATTTTGTACAATCATTCGAATAGATTGTAAGTTAAAAATTTTCAAGTCGTAACAAGTGCTAAAGATTTTAAAGAAATTGTTAAATTTATTTATTTCTTTTTTAAAAATCTCCTTTGACTTAAAATATAAGGGGAGGAATTTTTTAAATATCATTCCTCTTATCGGCGGAGTATTAAAAGTAATGTTATTCTCAATTGAATTTGAGACACCTTGTTCTTTTATATATGTAAGAAATTCGAAGACACTATTTATAGAAGGATTTCTTGTTAGAATTTCTTTAATTAAATCAAATGTAAGTATATATTTAGAGAGCATATTTTTTATATAAAAAAATCCAAACGATTCGTTTGTTTTTAAGAATTCTAAAAAAGAATCTCTGAGTTCTGATGAGGAATGAATTATTAACAAATTAGATTTTAAGTTAGTGATAAATTTCCTTTGACTAATAACCTCGTTAATAAGATCTGACTTCATTAATTTAAGAGTTCCAGCGCTTCTTTCAAAATTAAATCCGGTGTGGGAAATATAACGAATTCTATCAATTAATAACCAATCGAGAAGCGTTAATTTTGATTTGTATATTTCGTGTCCATAATCCAAAGAATTATTTAATTCATACTTTTCTTCATATAATTTATTCTCTCTATTAACAATGGTTTTTTTGTTAGGATATTCTTGATAGTATTCTCGAAAATAATTTAAATTGACAAAAGATTCTGTTTTTTCAAGAGGAGTCAATTTAATTTGAAGGAGATATCCATTATCCTCGAATTTTTTTAAGAACTTCTTTAAATCAACAAAATATTGATTTGGGATAACGAAAAAACCATCCAATTCATAAGCGAAACTATATCTACATTCCTTAAGAAGGACAAAAAAAGGTAACTCATTAATAACCTGGTTTACTTTTGACCTTTTTAAAACGGAATTGAATTTTATGTAGCAATTAATTGAGGAAACATTTAATGCTGGCCAATTTACCTTATAACTTGGAGATAGCGTACTAAATTGTTTAATCCATTGCATATTTTCTGTAAATTTGTTTAGACTTAGATGTGTTTGAATGAACCCCCGTTCTTTGAATTCTTTAAAATGACGTTGATAATCCAATAATGCCAAATAATATTGAACTTTGTCGAATATTTTAACGAGGACTCTTATAGTTTCAATAATCTCATCATTAAACAGAGACTTTGATGTTAATAAATCGTATTCTTTGAGTATATTATAATTATAGAAATCATTTTCTTTTTCACCAATAATTTGGATATTTCTCCGTATATACTTAAAGAAAAATATAAATGGGCTATCAACATTTTCTGAACTGTCTCGTTTTAAAAAATTTTCTAGACGATTATACTCCCCTGATATGAACTCATAATCGATTAGTTTATCTCCTATGAGCAAATTCCATTCTTTAATTGATTGTAACTTTTCAAGATCTATAACAACTTTCTGGTTAATAAACACATCAATGATTTTCATTTGAGAGGCTTGAATTGGAATAAAACATTTATATGCCTCCCTCAGCAAAATAATTGGAACAAATCTATAGAAATTGCGGTAAATGTGAATATTGAGCACATTATTATCATAAAATCTATCCACTCCAACAGAGTAAACATCTACCTGTAATTTTGAATCAACTTTTTCTTCATCGTTAATGGATATATCAATTCTATAATCAATTGGCTCCAAATTGAGATAGGATTCAATTTCTTGAAGTAAATCATTAAAAAAAGAATCTATATTTTCTACCAATCTTTCTACTGGAGTATCGATTAAAAAATCAATATTTAGCTTACTCATCCTATTTAGTATCGTTAGAAATTTAGAATTATAAATTTATTTGCTATAACCACTTATATATTTTGTTATGTCGCTAATTTTCAAATTTAATAATTGCTTGCTTTTTTTTTAACTATTTAAACTACTCGTATGTCTAATTTTCTTTTCTTTGAGTTTAAATATGCTGTTTATGAAATAATATTGATACGGAAAGGTTTTATAGAATCGCTAATAATATTAAGAGCGATTTCAATCATCATAAGTTTAATATCGTAATAAAATTGTTGAGGTAAGATGCTAATGCCTTCTTATGCAATTACACCCTAAATTGTTCTCCCACATTTGGAGTTATCGCATAACTCTAAGCGGGAAAACTATATTTCTTCTTTTTTTTATAAGTATGATGCGAGATATCTGGCCTAGTAAGGAGATCTGATCTTGGATTCTTGTATTGGTTGTATAGAAAAATGCTATTATCTAAAATCTTTAATTTTTTTGATTTTGTTTACCAATACGAGAGTTAATTGAATTCCGCAAGAAAAGGCAAATAAGATTGAGGAGAGAAAAATCAACATTTCCACACTGATGAAAGCAGATAACGATGTCCCTAGAGGAGTAAAAACAATATTTGCGATTGATTGGGACATTACTAATATCTGATACACAAAAGTTTTGTATCGCGTGTTCACTGAAATAGTTTGAGCAATAGATACGTACATGTAATTGGCTATATAACCTGCAAACGCAAGACCACATTGAATCAATAAAAACATTGGGAAATTTGAGAACGGTAGGAGAACAAGGAAAAATAAATAGACACAACAAAATATAAAGAGTAAAAGAATATTACTTCTTTTTTTAGCAATTCTTGAAGCAAATAGATATCCAAGAAGTGAAAATATCGTGATTACATAGTAAAATGCAAAGTAAAATCGTAATGAAGACTCATTATATCTAGTAAAAACCCATGAACTTACTAACGATAAAAAGATAAGATCTGAACACGCTAAAAAAAAACTGACAAATAGAAAAATCCCAAATATTAAAACCCCTGATTGGAATTTCTTATTTGTTTCTTCGCTTTTAACATCGAGCTTTTCGTTTTTTAACTCAATTTTCTTGAATATAGTGTTATTTCTCAAAAATAAAACTATAGAGAGTAATGGTAACGTCAACAACCAACCGATCATGAAGAACATTTCCCATTGCAATAAAGAGAAAACATCTTTAATAATAAAATCGAAAACCAACGATACGACTAGAAAACTAACTCCTGTTGCCCCATTTACGATTAATATCATATGGTGTTTTATTTTTGGCGATTCCACGCTTAGTGTGAGGAATATCTTACTCATTATTGTACGAAGAATCATCCTACTAAGAAAATAAATGCCCAAAAAAATTCCATACAATAATAGAATGTTTTTATTAATAAGAAAAATTGAGAAGCACGAACATAACAAAAAGGCGCAAAGAAATATAAAAATTTTATGATTTCGTTCAGATTCTATATGAGCATCAAGAATGTAAGCAAAAAGAGGCGTTAATATTAACGACAGGTATCCAAAGAACTGGATGAATGCTAAATTGTTTCGATTAACAGCCAAAATCTCGTAATAAAACAACGGAATGTATAGAACAAAATACGCTTCCAACATTCCCAAAGTGAAATAGATTAAGAAAAAAATCCCATACATCTTTTTAACATTCATCTAAAGAACCTTAATATTCTATTTCTGACTAGAATAGACATATACACTATCTTTAGGATTTTAATATTTAAAGAAAAAGGTTTTGCATCTTTTTAAAACTTATGACTTAGAAGCGGAACTAGTTGATGCTGAGGACTCGAATAAATTATTAAAGATTTCGAAGTTTAAATATGTTCTAATTAAAATTATAGTGTCTCATCATCTCCCCTTATTTTGAGAGAGAGAGCTACGAGAAGATTTGAGCTCAACATTGTATTGTTTCGCAAAAGTTTTTTCTTTCTATAAAATCAAACTTCTCACATGTTCTCTCATTATATAAGAAGAGCTCAAAATTTTGTGTTTTAACAACAATGCGTTTTAATAAATTTTTAATGTAAATTCAGACTACACTAACTATAAAAAAAATATTAAATAATGATTTAAAAAGAGACTTACAATAATTTTGGAGAGAGTAAAATGGGTAGACCTAGTCCATTAGAGATTTATGCTCTTTTAGATAAGAGTAATTGTCAAGATTGTGGTAGAGATACATGTATGGCATTTGGTACGGATTTACTTGAAAGAAAAGTCAAGGTTCAAGACTGTACGCATCTAATGCAGGATCCAAAACAGGCGAAAAAGCGAGATAAATTAATCGCTCTTGTTACTCCCCCACAAAGATCGGTTTTAGTTGGAGTTGGTGATCGGCAATGTGTAATCGGGGGCGAAGAAGTTCTCAATCGCCATCAACTTACATATTATAACGAAACAGCGATATTTATGGAAATTGCAGATGACGATCCAGATCTGGAAAAAACAGCTAAATACTTAACAGATTTAGTGATTGAAAGAATGGGAGATGTGTTAAGAGTAAACGGAATTACATTGAGATGTGTATCGGGAGACGCTGAACAATTTAAACTTGCCGCAAAAAAACTAACAGAGGTATCAGATCTCCCCGTGATGTTAGCTTGCATGAATCCAGAAATTTTAATAGCTGCTGCTGATGGTATAAAAGAGTTAAAACCTTTACTTTATGCTGCAACTAAAGATTCGTGGGAACAAGTAGGTAAATTTGCGGTTCAAAATAATTTACCTATCGTAGCCGTCTCAAATGATTTAGATGAATTGATGTCGTTAAGTGCTTCTTTGCAGAAACTTGGAGCAAAGGAAATAGTTTTAGACGCTATGACTGTTTTTGGTCCAGGAAATTTAGCTTTAACTTATGATAATATATTGCAATTGAGGATTGCTGCAATTGATAAAGAAGACGCAAACGCAAGCTTCCCTATTATGGGATTACCCGCTGCATATTGGAGCCAAGTGAAAATTGATGACGGAAAGAAGCTTTGGGAACATCAATACCAAGAGATTATCATGGCAGCGATCATGGAATCCATAGATACAAGCCTTATTGTCCTCCATAGTGGTAAGGAGGAGGAAGATATCTGGGTTTTATTAGCAATTATGACTTTAAGACAGAGCGTATTCAGCGATCCTCGTATTTATCCTACAACGGATCCTGGTTTATATGAGATTGGAGAGCCAACTAAAGAATCTGCTATTTTTGTGACTTCGAATTACCGGTTAACCAAAATTCCTGTAGAAATTGATATTAAAGGAGCAAATTTAAATGCGTATCTTTTAGTTGTGGATTCAGAAGGCATTGGTATTGAATCAGCTGTCGCCGGAGGTCAATTTAGTGCAGGAGCAATCGCGGAAGCCGTAAAGGAATTTGGAGCGTTTGAAAAGGTAAACCATCGCATTTTAATTATTCCAGGTATGGCTGCACGATTAAGTGGAGCCTTAGAAGACGAAGCCGATGCCTATGTAGTAGTTGGTCCTCGGGATAGCTCTGGAATTGGAAAATACATGAAGGAACAGTGGAAACCTGAAGAATTTATGAAAATTTACGAGGATTTGAAGGAGTAGTTAATTTTATTTTTTACTTTTTTTATATTTTAAACCAGATTATTTCTTAAAATAAAGAATATATTAGATTTGGAAACAACTCGCTAACACTTCTTAGTATTAATGTTTTCGTTGTATATCCGCGTCGTAATTCTTCAACAGAATGGTTTCCTGTTAAAACACCTATGAAGGGTGCGCTTATATTTTCAGCAAGAGCCCTATCTTTGGGATGATCTCCAATAATTACGATGTCGTATTCACTGTATTTAGTTAACAAGTGTTTTTTTAAATTAGGGTCTAACTTATTCTTTACATTTTCACTTTCTCCTATAACATATTCAAAGTATTTAAAAATGCCTAAAATCTTTGTAACTTGGACCGCCAGATCTTGCCTTTTTGAAGTAATTATACCCAAAGTAAAGGATTCCTGTTTTAAGCCTTCTAGTGTTTCTTCGACACCAGGTAACAAACTCCCTTGATAAATTCCTTTTTCTATATAGTATTCGCGGAAAGCGAAAGATAATTCTTGTGGATTTTTGTCAGTTACTTGTCTAAACATGTCATCTAAGGGTGTTCCAATCATTTTTTCTATTTCTAACCTCTCAAGGGTAGGAATATTATATTTTTTCAGAGCATAATTGAATGAGTTAACGATTCCTTCTCTATTATTGATCAAAGTATTGTCTAAATCAAAACTTAGAAGAATACCTTTAGTTTTTATCATTTCATTCATGACTTTAAGAATTTGTTATGTTATTATCGATCTTATAAAAAAAAGAAACGGTAAAAAAAATAAAGGTTATTATTTTTAGATTGTTAGTAGCGGATCTCCCAGAATCGTCATACCCATTGAATACTGATGGGACCACCACGGACCATAGGGACCATAATTTGGATCTCTAAACCAAGTTTTTAGCGCTTCACCAAATATTTTCCCATTGTTCAATTCATCGTAAAAACTTTGGTACATATTCATACCTCCCGTTCTTGTGCTACCAATTACTGCTAATGACGAATTTGAAAATAAATACTGCGTTCCGAGATTGTTTGAAGTCGTGAAATCACACGCAGAACATGCGAATAAGTTATAGAATAGTGGTGTGGTATTTGTATTAAGAATATTGGTATAATTTACATATCCCTCTGAAGGAGGATTTCCAATACCAAAGTAATGATCTTGTTGAGTAGAATGTACTAGTAACTGCACAAATTCGTAATTCTGGGTTAAATTATTTAAATAATTTGCAGGAGTAGTAGTTGAATTATCCCAGAAACAATCTACATCTGAATAGGCAGTAAAATTGCTTAAATATTCGTCATACCATTGTGACCAACTATCATCAATATAGAGTAATGCTTTATGAGGACGAGTAAGTGTTCCCATCCTGTATGCGTGATTTCTGGCAAAGTAGTCTTTATATGCTTGAGTAATGTTTACATTGTTTAATGATGAAGGATTTATTCTTCCAATCCAAATTTCTGGATACATATCCCCTGTTCCATTACTATGAGCTTCTGGCATCCCATCTGGAGGAAATATATCATCCCATTGTCCATCAAGATCCATATAGTAGAAATCACTAGCATATTGTCCCCACATGTCGACCATAGCATGCGGAATATTACCGATAAAGACAGCACCTTTCAAACCAAGAGGATAGGCATTAGTTAGGTTTTGTTTTAAAGTTGCTACAATGGCCGATGTCCAATTGATTACTTTGGTATCATATCCTTGATTACTTACATCAGTTTCATATTGCTGTATTTCAGGAGTCAATCCACTGTAAATCGATGAATGAACATAAATGTAAACCAATCCCTTAGAGGTAGGTGGTTGGTCAGGTTGTTTAAAATACGGGAGTACAAATGTTAGAGTAATCCCCAGAGCAATTAATACGGGTATAATTATCAATATTGCTTTTAATTGTTTTCTCATATTTAAAACCTTAATTTAGTTGTAAGTTTGATTTTAAGTGATTGTATTCTAATAGATAAATTCTCAACATGATAAAATGTTGTTATAAAGAAGATAAAATATGATGTATTTATTTATATTGTTTCTATACGGATAGAATATAATAATAACTCGAAGTTTTAAGCTTTATATCCTTTAAAAAATTTTAAGAGAAATATTATTTCTTCGGACCCTTGAATAATCCGCTGATATTCATATGGAAAATTTTTAAACTCGACTTCTTTTCCCTCTGAGACCCATTTAATAATCAATTTAACGAATTCTTTGTATTTATTTACCGTTGTTCCTTCTGATTCTATCTCAGAAAGAATATCGAGGGCTTTATTAATTTTACCGTTAAGAATAGAAGAGATGGCAGCCATCACATAAGATTGAACTATATGTGAGTATCCAATTTTCTTTAAATTTGCCGCTCGGTAGTAATACCGATACACATTTCTTAACATTTCGTTAACAAGGAAGTCTTTTGCGGTATCGAGTTGTTCATAAAATTTTATGCTTTCCATAATGAGAGTAGCTGCTGTATAAAATTGTTTATTTTTCAGTCCTTCTTTGGCAATAATGTTTAATCCTCTAA